>JAEDNG010000055.1 GCA_016302625.1 Clostridiaceae bacterium | reverse complement strand
GACCGCCTGAAAGCTTGCCGACCGTGCGCTTGAGTAAATCTTCAAAATCAAGCAGATTTGCAAGAACAGAAAGCCTTGATTTGAAATCCTCGCCGTATATTCCGTATAGTGCCGCGCGGCTTTCAAGATTATCATAAACAGTCAACGCCTTGTCAAGCAGTGAGTTTTGAAAAACCACTCCAAGCTCACGTTTGACCTCGTCGGCATTTTTATCGAGGTCAAAACCGTCGGTTATTACTGTGCCGCCGTCTTTTTTGAGCTGTCCGCACATAATTCCTATGGTGGTGGATTTGCCCGCGCCGTTTACGCCGAGAAAGGCGAACAGCTCGCCCTCCTTAACGCAAAAGCTCAGGTTCTGCACCGCCTTAACCTCGCCGAAGCTTTTTGAAAGATTGCTTATTTCAATTATATTTTTCATAGCTTTTCCCCACTTTCCAGAGCATTAAACACTTCGGTCATCATTAGACTTATATCCTCCAAAGTGAACATATATATCTTCTGTGCAAAAAGTGAGGCGAAGCCGAACGCGTATACCGACATATGATTGTAGATTTTTTTCGCCCTTTCCTTATCAGCAGAAAAGCTTTTTTCCACCGTTTCAAGAATTTCGGGCGCGTGTGCGTCATAATACGGCAGAAAATGCGTGATTTGGGTCTCGGCGTTTTCTGACAGAAACAGCAGCTTGAAAAGCTCAGGCTCGTCCTTTGCAAATTCAATATATTTCATTCCCGCTCCCTTAAAGGCGAGGGTTTGCGAAAGGCCTTTCCTTATATATTCGGCATACAGAGCATTAGCCCGGTCTTTAACCTCGTTTTGTATTTCTTCCACGGTATTAAACAGGGTAAATATCGGGGCGGTTGAGGTTCCGAGCTCTTTGGCAAGATTTCTCGCGGTCAGAACCGACATTCCGCTTGCTCTTACCATATCAAAAGCCGTTGATACAATTTGTTCCTTAGTGCATTTTGCTTTCGGCGGCATAGCGCGCCTCCTTTAAATAACATATGTTTTATAACACATGTTATTATAACAGCACATCAACAGTTTGTCAACATTTTTTATCATAAAGGTATATTTTATAAAATATGCTTTATTGAATGGAGTGATATAATGGCTGTTATAATGTTCGCGGAATCGCTGATTTCAGGAATGCTGCCCTTTATTTTTTTATTATTCTGCGGACTGTATCTTACCTATAAATGCAGCTTTTTTCAGTTCGGTTTTCTTCCGAGCTCGGTTAAATACGCCTTAGGCGGAATATTCAAAAAAAAGGCAAAGGGTGGAGTTAGCCCCTTTCAGGCGGCATGTACCGCCCTTTCCGCAACCGTCGGCACCGGCAATATAGCAGGTGTTGCCGGTGCGGTTTCATTAGGCGGAGCCGGAGCGGTTTTCTGGATGTGGGTAAGCGCCTTTGCGGGAATGATGGTAAAGGCGGTCGAAATTCTGCTTGCCCTTAAATTCCGTGAGCGAAAGGACGGCGAGTATGTCGGCGGTCCGATGTATTACATCAAAAACGGACTTCCGAAAGTTTTTATGCCGCTTGCCGCCGTTTTTTCGTTTACCGGAATTTTCTCGGTTTTTTGCAGCGGAAATTTAACACAGACCAACGCCGCGGTATGCTCGTTAAACGGCGGTTTTCCCATAAAGCTTGCGGGAGGGCTGATTTTTGCGGCGGTTACCGCCTTTGTAATAATCGGAGGGGCACGAAGGATAGGCCTTTTCACCGAAAAAATAGTGCCCTTAATGGCGCTGATATATATACTGATGACCTTCGGAATAATCATCGCAAATATAGGCTTGTTGCCCGGAGCCTTTAAAATGATTTTTGAGGGCGCGTTTAATCCCTCGGCGGTGACCGGCGGAGCTGTCGGCTCGATTATCACGGCGGTAATCGAGGGAGCCTCAAAGGGTGTGTTTTCAAACGAGGCGGGGCTCGGCACCTCCGCAATGGCTCATTCCGCGTCGGAGCTTACCGACGGGGTAAAGCAAAGCCTTTACGGAATTTTTGAGGTTTTTGCGGATACCGTTGTAATATGCACACTTACCGCATTGACAATTCTGTGCTCAGGGGTTAATATAGAATATGGGAAAACCGCCTCGACCGAGCTTGTCAACACCGCGCTCACCACTCTTTACGGAAAGGGCGCGGGCATACTGCTTGCGGTGATGATGTGCTTATTTGGGCTGTCAAGCGTTATCGGCTGGGGGTTTTACGGCATTGTCTGCTCCGGCTTTATTTTCGGCATGCGCGGAAAGAAACTTTTCACCGCTGTTTATCCGTTTTTCTGCATTGCGGGAGCTGTTTTGACGGCGGACACCGCCTGGCGGCTTTCGGCGTTTTTTAACGGAATAATGCTTGTTGTCAATATGATAGCTGTCATGCTCTTGTCATCAGACGCTATAAGTCAAATACGGGAATTTTCTAAAAACTTTAAGAAAAGAAGGTATAAAGATTGATAAAGGACAGGATTGCATTTTTGCAGAATGAGTTAAAGGATAACGAGGCGGCGCTTATTTCATCATACGCCAACCGGCTTTATTACACCGGCTTTTCCTCCTCGGCAGGCTATGTAGCGGTGACGAAAAGCGGCGCGTGGTTTTTAATTGATTTCAGATATTTTGAAAAGGCGAAAAAGACTGTTGAAAGCTGCGAGGTTATCCTATTGAAAGCCTTTACAAGGCAATTAGGCGAAATCCTCTCATCACAGAAGATAAAAACCGTATATCTTGAGACCGAGAGCGTAAGCCTTGAAAGCTTCTCATCCCTTTGCCGCCGTCTGCCCGACTTTGAGTTCAGCACCGACAGCAAAATTCAGGAGATAATTACAAAACAGCGAAGAATTAAAACCGCAGATGAAATTGCGCTTATTAAAAAGGCTCAGAAGATGACCGACGAGACCTTCAGCTATATTTTAAGCAGAATAAAACCGGGGCGCACCGAGCTCGAGGTAATGCTTGATATGGAGTTTTATATGCGTAATTTGGGCAGCGAGGGTGTTTCTTTTGATTTTATCGTCGTTTCAGGCAAAAACTCCTCCCTGCCGCACGGTGTTCCGACCGATAAAAAAATCGAAACCGGCGATTTTGTCACAATGGATTTCGGCGCGGTCTGCGGCGGTTACCGTTCGGACATGACACGTACGGTGGCGGTAGGCAGGGTAAGCGAAAAACAGCGTGAGGTTTACGAAACGGTACTTAAAGCACAAATAGAAACAATAAATTATATAAAACCCGGCGTTATCTGTAAAGAGGTTGACAAAACCGCGCGGGACATCATTACCGCCGCCGGATACGGCGCTTGCTTCGGACACGGCCTTGGTCACAGCGTAGGAATAGAAATTCACGAAAACCCCGCCTGCAACACCGTGTGCGATACTGTAATGCAAAAAGGCATGATTATGACGGTGGAGCCGGGAATTTATATTGAAAACGAGTTCGGCGTCAGAATTGAGGATATGGTTTATCTGACCGATAGCGGCTGTACAGACATAACCGAGAGTGAAAAGAAACTTATAGTTTTATAATCTTTTTTTGTTATTAATTTAACTTTTAAGGGGCCGTCGCGATAAGACAACCCCTGACACAACAATAATTAGTTGCCATGCATATCGTCGAGCATAACCTTGTGCTTGATAATTGCCAGTTCAAGTTACAACGCCATCATTGAGGCGGCAGCACTTGTCAAGCGTATTTATGGTAAAATATTAATGTAGATTAAGAAAGGCAAGTAGTAAAATGAGCATAGTAACCGATATAAAGAAACTTCACGTTAAAAACTTTCTGTTTCTGACACTCGCGGGAATAGTAAACGCAATCGGGGTAACAATGTTTTTAGCTCCGGTAAAGCTTTACGACAGCGGTATTTCAGGCACCTCAATCCTGTTAAGTCAGATAACACCCGAATATTTATCGCTCTCCCTCTTCTTAGTACTCCTTAACGTTCCCCTCTTTCTGTACGGACTTAAAAAGCAGGGAATTGTTTTCACGGTGTACGCGATTTACACCGTATGCATCTATTCCCTTGCCGCCTGGCTTATAACCGATATTCTGCCGATAGACGTAAGATTTGTGTCGCCTCTCGCGGGTTCTGATTTACTGCTCTGCGCTCTTTTCGGCGGACTGATTTCGGGAGTAGGCAGCGGTCTTGCAATTCGCTACGGCGGCGCGATGGACGGAATTGAAGTCATAGCGGTGATTTTTGCAAAGAAGCTCGGAATCACGGTGGGCACCTTCGTTATGATTTATAACGTATTGCTCTACACCACATGCGGAATTATTATTAAAAGCTGGATTTTGCCGCTTTATTCAATAGTTACATACGGCGCGGGGATTAAAACGGTGGACTTTATAGTTGAGGGTATCGACCGTTCAAAGGCGGCGGTTATCGTAACCTCCGAAAGAGAGAAGGTGTGCGGAGCGCTGTCCGAAGCCTTTGAGCGGGGAATGACCGTAATGGACGCAAAGGGCTATTATTCCGACACCCAAAAAACAGTTATATATTTTGTTGTAAACCGTTTTCAGGTCGGAAAAATGCGGGAAATCGTACATGAAATCGATCCCGGTGCATATATTTCGATAAGCGAAATTGCCGATATATTCGCCTCCAACATGAATTAACCTCTATTCCTCAAGCTCGGTAATTCTGTCGGCTATTTCGGCAAATACCTCGGCGCAGCTTAAAGTCTGTCTGTTTATATTTTCCGAAAAGACTATGACTGTGTATTTAGGACTTTCAGCCGGAAAAAAGCCGCAGAACCACCCCTCGCAGATTTCGGTGCCGTTTTCAAACTTTCCGGTCTGTGCTGTGGCGGTCTTTCCGGCAGCGGTAACGGTTTTTGGCGTAGCCTTTACGCCTGTACCCTCGGAAATAACCGCCGCTAAATATTCCCTTAAAAGTTTGGCCGTTTCCGCGCTCATAACACGGGTGCGGCTTTTATTTTTATACTCGGTAAAGCTCCCGTCCGTCAGCGTCCCCTCGACGACCGACGGGACAGCGTATGAGCCGTCCGAGGCAATAGCAGAGTACAGCGTCAGCATTGAAACAGGAGACAGCAAAAGCTCCCCCTGCCCTATTGAGAAATTAGCAAGATGCGCTATATTCGAAAGACTGCTTTTGTCGGGCAGACTGCCTTCGGCTGTGGAAATTCCGTCGCAAAGCTCAAGACTTTTTCCGAAATTAAGGGAGGACGCCATATTGTAAACCCTTTCTCCTCCGAGTATAAATGCAAAATTATAGAAAAAGGTATTGCAGGAATTTGCAAGTCCGCTTTTAAGGCTCATAAGTCCGTGACCGCTTTGCTTGTGGCATTTGAAGTAACGGTCGATTATTTTGCAGCTACCTAAACAGGTATAGGTAAATCCGCCTTTTCCGGCTTCAATCCCCGCCGCCGCGACGCAGGGCTTAAATACCGAGCCGACATTAAACGCCGCCGTCGCGCGGTTTAAAAGGGGCGAATCGTGGCTTTCAAGCGCGTCGGTTATTTTTGTGCAGTCAAAATCAGGTCGGCTTACCATGGCGCGTATTTTCGAGCTTTCGGCGTCGGCTATTACGACAGCACCTGTTTGAATGGCTTTAGCCGCGTCCTGTGCTATCGCCTGAATATTTACGTCTATCGTAGACACAACTCCGCCCGCCGTCACCGAGCTGTCGTTTTCGATTTCGGGTTCAATTCCACTTAAAATATCCCCCTGTCCGTCAATTGTGTAAACAAAAGCCGCTTCCTTTTCTGAATATAATATTCCGTCATACGCCTTTTCAAGACCCGAAACACCGCGAAAATCGGAATCGGTGTAGCCTACAAGATGTACGGCGAGAGTGTCCGCCGAATTATGCTCGTAAACCGTTGTGCAGGCAATTCCGTCGCAGTCTATTATTTCGGGTACCTCACAAAGCACCGGCTTTCCCGATTTAAGCCGTTCAAGTACATTTTCCAGCTTATCACCTTCAAGCACACTGCTGATAGCCGTAATTGCTCTCGGTGTCGGAGATACCGCCGCGATAATTTTTGATTTTCCGTTTGTTATCGGCACCATGTTGCGGTCATATATTGTTCCTCTTAAATACCCGGCTTTCAGGCGGTAACTGCTTTGATTTTTCTGGACTTCGGAATAATCAGAGAGCGCCGTTCCCGCGACCCGAAGAATACAGCTGAAGAAAAACACTATAATGATAAAAAA
>JAEDNG010000054.1 GCA_016302625.1 Clostridiaceae bacterium | reverse complement strand
CGGCACGAAAGCCGCTTGTTCCGTCCATGTTTTTCGGGTATCCGACAACAATTAATTCCGCACCGTATTCGTGCGCGAGCGCTGAGATTTTATCTACAAGCCGTTCGGTGTTATATTCTGTAATTACCGTTTTCGGAAAGGCAAAGCTTTCGCCGCTGTCCGAAACGGCAATACCTGTGCGCGCTTTTCCGAGGTCAACTGACATTATAATCATATTTTTATCCTGCCGTAATTATTTTCCGCCCATAAAGGAGGAAAGTCTGCTGCGCTTGGGAATAAGATCTTCGGGCATGTGGGAGACATCGTTGTAAAACACGACCTTCGGATTTAAGGCGTCATCAAACTCAATAAGAGAAACCGCTGTGTTTTCGCTCCACGGCATTTCGGAAAGCTTATTTATATCGCCCTTTAAAAGCCGGCATAAAAGACAGCGCGTAACGCCGCCGTGGGTTGTGCAGGCGACTGTTTTGCCTGAATTTTCAGCGGCAATTTTTTTAACCGTGTTCCAGATGCGCTCGTAAGCGTCGCGCATTTTTTCGCCGCCCTCGGGAGCGAAATCCTGTGGGTGATTATCCCATGTATCGGCAAGACCCGGAATAGATTTAAAGGTATCGATAAACGGCTTGCCCTCAACAATGCCGCCGTCAAGCTCGATAAGTCCTTTTTCATCTATGGGTGTAAGTCCCTTGTTTCCTATTACCGCAAACGCGGTTTTTTTTGCGCGGATAAGCGGACTTGTGTAAACCTTATCAAGCGGAATATCCTTAAAACGCTTTATAAGATAAAAAAGCTGTTTTTCGCCTGTTTCGCTTATGTCAAAATTAGATGAGCCCTGAAACAGCCGCATTACGTTTCCCATTGCCTCACAGTGGCGCACAATATAAATCTTTGTCATTCTTTTCTCCGTTCTATAACCTAAACATTAAATTTAATAATAGTATAACACGAAGAAAAGAAAAAAACAATATTAAAGCGTCACTTCGTTTTCAAGTTTTTCTCCGGCAAAATACGCGCGCAGATTTGAAATCGTCGTTTCGGCGATGCCGTCAAGCGCCTCTCTGGTTAAAAACGCCTGGTGAGATGTCACTATTACGTTTGGCATGGAAATAATTGTCGAAAGGGTGTCGTCGGGGATTATTTCGTCGGAGTAGTCCTCAAAGAAAAGGGAGGTTTCTTCCTCGTAAACATCAAGCCCCGCCGCGCCTATTCTGCCCGATTTAAGCCCGTTTATCAGCGCTTGGGTATCGATAAGCAGACCGCGCGAGGTGTTGATGATATACGCGCCTTTTTTCATTTTACCGACGGTTAAGTCATTTATTAAATGGTGATTATCCTTTGTAAGCGGGCAGTGAAGTGAAATAATATCGCTGTTTCCGAGCAGCTCGTCAAGAGAAACGTATTTTCCCGAAAATTCCTTGTTCTCGTACGGGTCAAAGCCTAAAATATTCATGCCGAAGCCCTCGCATATATCGGCAAAGCAACGCCCGATTTTACCTGTTCCGACTATTCCGACCGTTTTGCCGCGAAGGTCAAAGCCAATAAGTCCGTCAAGCGAGAAGTTATGGTCTCGGGTTCTGATATAGGCGCGGTGGAGCTTGCGGTTTAGGGTGAGAATAAGCCCCATTGTATGCTCTGCAACAGCGTAGGGAGAATAGGCTGGAACGCGCAGGATTTTAATTCTTCCCGCCGCCGCCTTTAAATCGACATTGTTATAACCCGCGCATCGCATAGCGATAACCCCAACGCCGTATTCCTCAAGCTTATCAATTACTTGCTTATCAATGGTATCGTTTACAAAGGCGCAGACCCCGTCACAGCATGCCGCCATGCTGACGGTATCGGCATTTAGCTTGTTTTCAAAAAAACGGATATTAATTTCATCGTCTTTAAATCTTAAAAAGCTTTCACGGTCGTAGGTTTTTGCGTCAAAAAAAGCGACGGTTTTCATATTAAACACTCCAATTAACTAAAATTGATATTATTATTTGCATAAAGAATGTTTATATGCGCTCTTGCTAAATCCGAAGTTTTTTTGTATAATGATTTACAAGAATTTTTTATGGGGAGATGCAAAATGAAAAAGTATTTGAACAGGCTTTTCATTGACGGACTTTCGGGAATGGCGTACGGTCTTTTCTCGACGCTTATTATCGGCACGATAATCTGTCAGATAGGAAAGCTTGTCGGCTCAAATGTTGTCGGCGAATATCTTACCGCCATGGGAAATGTTGCAAAGACCCTTACGGGAGCGGGTATAGGCGTGGGCGTCGCCTGTAAATTAAAGTCAACTCCGCTGACAGCAGTCGCGGCGGCGGTCGCGGGAATGATAGGCGCGTTCCCGAACCTTGCAAACGAGGCTTTTAAGGTAGGCGCGCCCGGTGAGCCGCTTGGCGCTTTTATAGCCGCGTATGTTGCGACCGAAATAGGCGCTTTGGTTTCGGGCAAAACAAAGGTGGATATAATCGTCACGCCTATCTGCTGTATTTTAGCCGGTGCGGCTGCCGGTTATTTTGTCGGCCCTTATATTTCCGCCGCCATGAAGTGGGTAGGCTCGCTTGTCAACATCAATGTTGAAAACAGCCCGATTATAGGCGGAATGGTCGTTTCGGTCGTAATGGGAATACTGCTTACTCTGCCGATTTCTTCTGCGGCAATCGGTATTTCAATGGGGCTTACCGGTCTTGCGGCGGGCGCGGCGACAATCGGCTGCTGCTGCAATATGGTCGGCTTTGCGGTGATAAGCTACCGCGAAAATAAAGTCGGCGGTCTTATAGCTCAGGGAATAGGCACCTCAATGCTGCAAATACCTAATATTGTGCGTAATCCTTTAATCTGGCTGCCGTCAATCATTTCGAGCGCGATATTAGGTCCCGTTTCCTCGGCACTGCTTAAAATGGTCAGCAATCCGGTAGGCTCGGGCATGGGCTCGGCAGGTCTTGTCGGACAGTTTATGTCGTATGACAGCATGGTATCCGCAGGCTTTTCTCCGGCGGTTACGGTGCTTGAAATAATCGTAATGCAGTTTATTCTCCCGGCGGCACTGTGTCTCGGTATTTCGGAAGGCATGAGAAAGCTAAAGCTTATAAAGCCTAATGACCTTAAGCTGGAGTCGGCAAATGCGTAAAAGGGAAAGAGCCGATTTAGCGGTAAAAAGGCTTGAGGAGCTTTATCCGGACGCGATTTGTTCGCTTATCTATACCGACGCGTTTCAGCTGCTTATAGCGACCCGCCTTTCCGCACAGTGCACCGACAAGCGGGTGAACATGGTTACTCCCGCGCTTTTTGCCGAGTTTCCCGACGCTGTCAGTATGGCAAACGCTAAGCTTGAAAGGGTAGAGGAGCTTATTAAAACCTGCGGACTTTATAAAACCAAGGCAAAGGATTTAATCGGAATCGGCAAAGCAATAACCGAAAATTACGGCGGAAAGGTTCCCGACACGATTGAGGAGCTGACAAAGCTACCGGGCGTAGGCAGAAAAACGGCGAACCTTGTTTGCGGAGACATATTCGGCAAGCCCGCCGTTGTGACCGATACGCATTTTATAAGGATTTGCAACCGTTTGGGACTTGTTGATTCGACTAATCCGCTTACGGTTGAAACGCAGATGCGAAAGCTTTTACCGCCCGATAAATCAAACGACTTCTGCCACAGAACGGTGCTGTTCGGGCGCGACGTCTGCACGGCAAGAAAGCCTGACTGTGAAAACTGTGTTTTAAAGGATATCTGTCCTAAAAAGAAGGTGTGAAAAATGGCTCAGAAGCGGGTCGCCGCGATACATGACATTTCCTGCTTCGGAAAATGCTCATTGACGGTCGCTTTGCCGATAATTTCGGCGGCGGGAATTGAAACCGCGGTTATTCCGACGGCGGTTTTATCTACCCATACCGGCGGCTTTACCGGCTATGCCGTACGCGATTTGTCGGAGGATATTGTGCCGGTCGCAAGGCACTGGAACAGCGAGAATATTACGGTGGACGCGGTATATACCGGCTATTTATGCTCAAAACAGCAGATTTATCTTGTGCTTGAAGCCGCACGTCTTATAAGCCGTGATGACACCTTGCTTATAACCGACCCTGTTATGGCGGATAACGGAAAGCTTTACAAAGGTTTTGACCCGGATTATCCCAAATACATGACCGAGCTTTGCGCTAATGCTGACATTATTACGCCTAATATTACCGAAGCGGCGCTGATGTTGGGTATTAAGTACCGCGTGGGACCGTACACCGAGGACTATATAAACAGTCTTTTAGAGGGACTTTACCTTAAAACCCATGCGAAAATTGTGCTTACAGGAGTGTATTACGATAACAGGCGCATAGGCGCGGCGGTCTATGACGGTGAGAAAAAGGAATATGTTTTTTCCGAAAGGATAAGCGCTTCCTATCACGGCACGGGAGATGTGTTTGCAAGCACTCTTACAGCGGCTTTGTTAAACGGCAGAAGCCTTAAAGCCGCGGCGCAGATAGCCGTAAATTTCACCTGTGCGTGTATAAAAAGAACAGCTGAGAACGACACGGATATGCGTTACGGCGTAAACTTTGAATCGCAGATACCTAATTTAATAAAATATCTGGAGCTTTAAAAAATCGGGGCGCTGTACGAAACAGTCCCCGTTTTTTATTTGAAAAGTTTTTTATATCCGTTACCGAAAAGCTCGTCCGCGAACCATACCTCTTTTACGTGAAATTCCTTACCGTTTAAGTAGTTAAGTACCCCCGCGTCGGTTTTAAAGGCGAATTTAACGCTGTATGAATAAAGCGCCTGCTTGTTAAAGCCCATTTTTTTGTCAGCCGCCAGCTTGCCGTATTTTCCGTCGCCCAAAAGCGGATGACCGATTGATGCCATGTGCGCCCTTATCTGGTGGGTGCGCCCGGTCAGCAGCTCGACTTGGAGCAGTGAAAGATTGTTTTTGCTTTCAAGCACAGTATAACGGGTTTTAATTGTAAGCGAAGCCTCGGTTTTTTTATTTTTAAGCGATACTTTATTTTTTTCCTCGTTTTTTATGAGAAAGCCCTCAAGCAGCGCGGTCTTTTTTGCCGGTACGCCGTGAACCACCGCGAGATACTTTTTTTCGATTTCGCGGTTTTTTATTTTATCGCAGAGTATTCGAAGCGCCTCGGCGTTTTTCGCGGCTATTACTATTCCTCCGGTATTGCGGTCAATTCGGTTAGCAAGGGCGGGACGAAAGCTGTTTTCGCTATCCGGATCATATTCTCCCTTATCGTAAAGATAGTGCTGTATCCTTGCTATCAGCGTGTCGCCGTATTCATTTTTATCGGGGTGAACGAGCAAGCCCTGTTTTTTATCCGCCAAAAGGATATTTTCGTCCTCATATACGATGTCAAGCCTTGTTGGGGCGGACAAAAAGTCGTATTTCGGCTGTCGGGCTTCAAAAAATTCGTCGTTTATATATGCCTCGACCGTATCGCCGACATTAAGCCTGGTGCTTATTTCCGCGCGCTTGCCGTTGACCTTGATACGCTTTAAGCGAATGTATTTAAACATCAGAGAGGGCGGCAGAGTCGGGCAGTTTTTTGTTATGAACTTGTCAAGACGCTGCGACGCGTCATTTTTTGTTACTGTAAAGCTCTTCATTTTGTCTCCGTATAATAAATTTTGTAAATAACTGGTAAAAAATCTTGAAATGGGACGGTCGGTGTAGTATAATTATTTTAAGTTTTTATTTTGAAGGGCAGATGAGAAGATGGGGGAAAGTATTCACAGCGGACACCGAGAAAGGGTAAGACAGGACTTTCTGAAAAACGGCTTCAGCGAAACCACTCCGCCGCATAAAATTATTGAAATGCTTCTGTTTTACAGTATACCGCGAAGGGATACGAACGAAACGGCTCATGAATTGCTTAACCGTTTCGGCTCAATCTCCGGAATTTTAGACGCGCCTGTCGAACAGCTTACGGAAGTGCCCGGAGTAAACAGCAATACAGCCGCGCTTATTAAGCTTATTCTTCCGATAGCCCGTATTTACAAAAACGACAAGTGCGTCGGTGTGGAAAAGTTCGGCAATATGGACGAGATATGCGCGTATCTTATGAATAAATATTTCGGCTATAACAAAGAGGTTTTTTCGGTAACTTCTTTGAGCGCGGGAGGTAAGCTTATCGGAGACGATATTTTAAGCGAGGGCAATGTTTCCGAGGTCAATATTTCAAC
>JAEDNG010000053.1 GCA_016302625.1 Clostridiaceae bacterium | reverse complement strand
AAAACGGAACCCTAAGAATACTGGATTTTGAATTTGAAATAATCACTCGGGAAAATGAATGACGATTCAAATAAAGAAAATCGTAAAAATGCGATATCTTACAAACAACAATAGGAAAAAACGGGAATTTTATGAGTTCTTAGGCTTGCAAACATCTACCCAGGAAATATAATCCGAATACTTTTCAAGCTCGGATATAGTCAGCTCAATTGCGCTGTTTGAACTGCCGCAAGCCGGAAATACCGTTTCAAACCGCTTCAGTGATTCATCAAGATAAACCTTTACTCCGTCATTTACCGCAAACGGACAAACTCCCCCGACAGCATGACCAATAAGCTCGGCTGCTTCATCAAATTTAAGCATACTTGCTTTCGCGCCGAACCGGGCTTTGTATTTTGAATTGTCGATTTTAACATCCCCTGCAGTTACAATAAGTATGCAGTCGTCCTTCAGTTTAAAGGACAGAGTTTTTGCTATTCTCTCGGGAGCGCAACCGAGCGCATGAGCAGCAAGCTCCACGGTTGCGCTGGATTCGCTGAATTCTTTTATTCTGCTATCTATTCCAACTGATTTAAAATACTCTCTGACTTTTTCAATGGACATATTTATCCTCCGAAATTTTAATATATCATTATAATGATCCGGTCTTCACTCCGGAGCGAGATAAAAAAGCTATAAAAAAGAAGTGTCTCAACTACGCGTCTGCGTGTCGAGGCACTGAGCTTTTCAGCAGAAAATAAAGATGCCGTTTCGACGCGAGCGAAAAAGCTAAAAAAAGAAGTGTCTCAACTACGCGTCTGCGTGTCGAGGCACTCGACTGTAAAGATGTAGCAAAAAAAGATGCCACTTACGGTCGAGCCGCAAGGGTAAAAAATACCGCTGAATCCAAGGACGACTTGGCTCCAGCGGCACGCTGGTGGAACTGATGGGATTCGAACCCACGACCTCCTGAATGCGAACCAGGCACTCTACCAACTGAGCTACAGCCCCATGAGTAAAATTACAACATTACTATTTTACTCGATCCAATACTTTCTGTCAAGTGTTCTGAATGAAATTGCTGAAAAAATATGCTCTTTTTTTATGATTTCACTGCCTGAAAGGTCTGCAACAGTCCTTGCAACCTTCAAAATTCGGTCATAAGCACGGGCTGACATACCAAGCCGGTCAAAGGAAAGGCGAAGATAATCCGAAGCGGCGGAATCCAGAACGCAGTGCTTTTTAAGCAATGAGGGCGTAAGCCGCGCGTTGCAGGTGACAGGCGTGCCTTTGTAACGCTCGGTTTGAATTTTGCGGGCTTTGTTTACACGCTGACGTATTTCGGCGGAGGTTTCCTCCTTTGCGGAAGAGTTAAGCTCTCCGTAATTGACGGGCGGAACCTCAACGTGAAGATCAATTCGGTCAAGCATGGGGCCGGATATACGGTTCAAATATTTCCTGACCGCGTTCTGCGAGCAGATGCACTGCTTTGTCGGGTGCCCGTAAAAGCCGCAGGGACATGGATTCATAGCGGCAACGAGCATTACAGAGCTTGGATATGTAAGCGAGCCGGCGACGCGGGAAATGGTCACCTTTCCGTCCTCAAGCGGCTGACGCATAGCCTCCATAACGTCTCTGCGGAACTCGGGAAGCTCGTCCAAAAACAGCACGCCGTTGTGCGCAAGGGAAATTTCACCCGGCCGCGGCACAGAGCCGCCGCCCGTAAGCCCGGCGACAGATACGGTGTGGTGCGGCGAGCGGAAAGGCCGCGTTTTAACAAAGGGATTTTTTGGGTCGAGTACACCCGCTATCGAATGAATTTTGGTGGTCTCAATAGATTCTTCAAAGGTCATTTCGGGCAAAATTGTAGGTAGCCGCTTTGCAAGCATACTTTTACCCGAGCCCGGAGGGCCGATAAGCAATATATTATGCCCGCCCGCTGCGGCAATTTCAAGCGCCTTTTTCGCGGCAAGCTGACCCTTTACCTCGCTGAAATCGAGCGAGCTTAAATACTGCTCGGGGGAATTTTCGGTTTTGGGCGTTTTTTCAATCGGCGCCTCACCCGTTATGTGGGTGATTAACTGCCGCACATCTTCTACACCGTAAACTTCAATTCCCTCAATGACCGCCGCTTCTGCGGCGTTTTCTTTTGGAACAAATACTTTTTTTATACCGTTATTAAGGGCGGTTATCGCAATGGCGAGTACGCCGCCGGTTTGGCGTACTTTTCCGTCAAGCGAAAGCTCGCCGACAAAAATGCTGTCGTCAAGCTCCGCTTTAAGCTGACCCGAGGCTTTAAGTATCGCGATAAGCACGGGCAGGTCGTAAATAGACCCCTCTTTTTTAAGGTCGGCGGGAGCTAAATTGACGGTAATTCTGCCAACCGGGAATTTAAAGCCGCAGTTTTTAACAGCGGCACGCACTCTGTCGCGGGATTCCTTGACGGCGGTATCGGGAAGTCCCACAATATCAAAGGCGGGAAGTCCTGTTGAAACGTCCGCCTCGACCTCAATCATATATGATTCAATTCCGAAAAGCCCCACGCTTTTAAGCCGAGCAAACACAAGCCGCCACCGCCTTTAAGATTTAATATAATCCGCGAAAAATTACCGCGGCACGAAATAATACTGGCTATATCTTTTTCCCCGTCTGCCTGTCGGTAAATACCGCCTCATAGTCAAAGTCCAAAATATCGGCGATTTGCTTCAGGTCGTTTTCGGAAAAATTATCTCTTCGCATTTTGTCGCTTATTGTCGAGGGGTGCTTGTTTAAGCGTTCGGAAAGCTCTTTAAGTGTCATTTCACGTTCTACTAACATTATTCTGATTTTCTTTGCGGCGCCCAATTTATCACCTCATTTTTTCTTAATTATACGTTTTTTAACGTATAATTGCAAATAAAAAGCAAATTAATTTGCAAATAAGCATATTTCATACTTGACAAAATACGTTTGATTTCATATAATATACGTTATAAAACGTAATAATTCGAATTAAAACGTTAAAATTGGAGGTGTAAATTTTTTGTGAACAAAAATACGGTTTTACCGAAATAAACTGATAAAGGAGAAGAAAAATGGAGTTTGACGATTTACTCAGACGGGCTGATTTAAACATTTTAGAGGAATTTTTAATTCACGGCGGCGAGAGCTTTGGGAAGCCAAGCACAAAAACATATTCCCAAAGGCTTAAAGAGGCGGACAGCAAGGTGGAGGCCTTTTTTGAGGCGCGGTTTTCCGATATAAAGGAACTCGACGAGATTGTGGGCTATTACTATAAGCAGGCTACTGTATACCGCGACGTGTATTTTGAAATGGGTCTGATAACAGGGGCTAAAATCGCTTTCCAAATTCATAAAAGAATGGAAGAATTATCGTAAAAACAGCCTTTTGAAACCCCCTCTGCCCGCCGAAAAATTGCAGATAATGGCTTAATAATTCAAAATTTTGAAAACCTCTTGACAAATACATATGAACGTGTTATCATATGAACATACATTCATATGAATGGAGGTTGAAATATGGATAAACATACCCACGATCACGGTGCGATATTAGAAACCGTTAAAAACGAGCTGCCGACAGAGGAGTTACTCTGCGATTTGGCGGATTTATTCAAGCTTTTCGGCGATACTACGCGAATGAGAATACTTTTCTCGCTTTTTGAGTCTGAAATGTGCGTTTGTGCGATTGCAGAACTGCTCGGAATGACCCAGTCGGCAATTTCGCATCAGCTTAAGGTGCTGAAAAAAAGCAAGCTTGTCGACTGCCGCCGCGACGGAAAGACGATTTACTATTTTTTGGCGGATAACCATGTAAGAACCATAATCGGTCAGGGCTTTGACCATCTTATCGAGGAGAGGAAGAACAAAAATGAGGAAAACCTTTGAGTTAGAGGATTTGGACTGCGCTAACTGCGCCGCGAAAATGGCGGAGGGTATAAGAAAAATCGAGGGTGTAAGCTTCGCCGACGTGAATTTCCTTACCCAAAAGCTTACAGTTGAAGCGGAGGACGGCAAGTTTGACGAGATAATGAAAAAAGCGGCGAAGGTCTGCAAAAAAATTGAGCCGGACTGCCGCATTAAATTTTAAGGGGACGTTTTTATGACCCGAAAGCATAAAAAAAGGCTTGCAAGAATAATAATCGCCGCCGCGGCGTTGGCAGTCATAGCGGTTTTGCCTGTCGAGGATAAAATCAAGGCGGTTTTGTATCCGGTACCCTACCTTATAGTGGGGTGGGATATTTTGTGGAGCGCTGTCCGTAACATAGCGCACGGTCAGATCTTTGACGAAAACTTTTTAATGTCGCTTGCAACCGTCGGCGCGTTCGCGCTTGGCGATTATATCGAAGCGGCGGCGGTAATGCTCTTTTATCAGGTGGGTGAGCTGTTCCAAAGCATTGCGGTCGGAAAAAGCCGCAAAAGCATCGCCGCCCTTATGGATATTCGACCCGACAGCGCGACGGTGTTAAGAAACGGCGAGGAAATCAAGGTCTCGCCCGACGAAGTACAAAAAGGCGAGACGGTTATCGTAAAGCCGGGCGAGAAAATTCCGCTTGACGGCATTGTTTTAGAGGGCGCGACCTCGGTAAACACGGCTGCGCTTACAGGAGAAAGCCTCCCGCGCGACATTATGGCGGGCGACAGGGTAGTAAGCGGCTCGGTCAATTTAAGCGGAGTAATCACGGTAAAAACCGAAAGCGTATATCGTGACAGCACTGTTGCGAAAATTCTTGATTTAGCCCAAAATTCCTCGGCTAAAAAGGCGAAAACCGAAAATTTCATCACCCGCTTTGCAAAATATTACACCCCTTGCGTTGTGGCGGCGGCGGTGCTTTTGGCGGTTCTGCCTCCGCTGATAGCAGGCGGAGGCTGGACGGACTGGCTTGAGCGCGCCCTTATCTTCCTTGTGGTTTCCTGCCCCTGCGCGCTGGTGATTTCGGTGCCGCTCTCCTTTTTCGGGGGAATTGGCGGCGCGTCAAAGCGCGGTATTCTTATTAAGGGCGCTAATTACACCGAGGTGTTGGCAAAGGTCGGCACGGTGGTTTTTGACAAGACGGGAACCCTTACAAAGGGCATATTCAAGGTGACCGCCGTGCACCCTGAAAGCATGAGCAAGGCAGAACTCTTGGATGTAGCGGCGGCTGCGGAAAGCTATTCTAATCACCCGATTGCCGAGTCGATAATAGCCGCGCACAAGGGTCATATAGACCGCGCGCGTATCGGTAAGGTGACCGAGCATGCCGGAATGGGTGTTGAGGCGGTAATCGACGGCAGGGATATTTTTGCCGGAAACGGTAAATTAATGGATTTAGCAGGCGCAAAATGGCACGACTGCCACATAACAGGAACGGTAATTCATATTTCCGAGGGAGCAAATTACCTCGGACACATTGTAATTTCCGACGAAATAAAGCCCGATTCTAAAGCAGCAATCGCCGCTCTTAAAGGCTTGAGGGTTACAAAAACGGTAATGCTGACGGGTGATCGAAAAGAGATAGGCGAGGCAGTCGGCAAGGAATTAGGCCTTGACGAGGTTCATGCGGGACTTTTGCCTGACGGCAAGGTAAGCGCCGTCGAAACGCTCCTAAACGAAAAATCGCCCCTTGCTTTCGTGGGGGACGGAATTAACGACGCGCCTGTGCTTGCGCGCGCGGATATCGGTATTGCTATGGGCGGTATGGGCAGCGACGCGGCTATCGAGGCGGCGGACGTGGTGCTGATGGACGATAAGCCGTCAAAACTGCCCGAAGCTATAAAAATTGCGCGGAAAACAATGTCAATCGTGTGGCAGAACATCATTTTCGCCCTTGCGGTAAAGGCGATAGTACTTATTTTGGGCGCGACAGGCTTCGCCGGTATGTGGCTTGCGATTTTCGCCGACGTCGGAGTTACGGTGTTGGCGGTTTTAAACGCTATGCGGGCTATGAGGACGGAAAAATGATAAAAAAAGAACTGTATGCGTCAGCATACAGTTCCCTCAGCCTTGTATACAAGCCGGTCGGTCAAAAAAATTTAAGGTTTTTTAAAATTTTCGCATGAAATTTTTTTAAAGCCGTGCTATAATTAAGGTACAGTAAATCTGTCATGAGAGTGCTTACAGCCGGATATATCTTGCGGCAGCTGTTATATCTTTACGTACCTTTGCTTAACATCTCTCTGCATTTTCGGTCTAATCCATTCTGCCGTAATGTATTGTACCAAAGGAGG
>JAEDNG010000052.1 GCA_016302625.1 Clostridiaceae bacterium | reverse complement strand
TTTTTTACTCTTGACTTAATGCTCAGTTATTGTTATAATCTTATAGAAACCGCTGGAGTGGCTCAGTTGGTAGAGCAGCTGATTCGTAATCAGCAGGTCGTGGGTTCGAGTCCCATCTTCAGCTCCATTTAAATCCTCGCCAATGCGGGGATTTTTTTCTAAAATTGAGATAAGAAACGCTTAATTTATCAGAATGTTGTGTTACACTCGGTCGGTTATCACTATTTAGTGTGAAATCTATTTCACTACAACATTATTTTATTTGTATTGTCGAATAATGTCAAGTATATATTTGTAAACAAATTATGCCTTTTTTGTATAGCTCAATGCATAAATAACATAATTATCATACATTTCCGCTTTGCTTAAATAACAAAGACCGTTCGAATAAACATAATTCAGACGGTCTTTGTTTTTTTAACTTAAAGACGTTTAATTATTTCGTTATTCTGAGAAATGAGATGTCCCACGGCGTAGATTAAAAACAGAAAAAGAATTGATAGAATTATTCCCACAATAAAGACGGCCACGGCGACAATGGCAAATATTTTGTCAAGCATTACAAGAACAGCCGCGACAGCCGTGAATATAAGCAGAATACCAATCGCCACAATAAAGGATATCGCCTTTATTATCTTGTCAAGATGCTTAAAAACTCCGTTGCCGTAATTCTGGGTTGCGGCCCTTAAACTGCTTTTTGTTTTCGGAAGTGTTGAGGAGCTTATATCCTCAAAATACAAATCATTGTTATCATTATCGGACAATGTAAAACGCTCCTTTCGGTTTTAGATCTTTTTAACGCCTAAGGTTACCTTTTCACCGTTGATATCCCATTCCTTTGTAAAGCCCACGGGTGATTCGACGGTGAGCGAATCGGCAAGTGTATCTCCCGCTATATCGTCTTGCTTTGAAACGGCGATATCTGTGACGGTTTTACTTCCTTCTACCGTTACGGCGATATGGTCGGTAACATTAAAGCCCGCCTCTTTACGCATAGTCTGGATTTTACTGATAAGCTCTCTGACAAAGCCCTCCTCTATAAGCTCTTTGGTGAGAACTGTATCAATTGCAACCGTTATTCCGCGGTCGCTCACAGTATAAAATCCTTCCTTTTGCTTGGCTTCTATCAGTAAATCCTCGGTTTCAAGCTTAACCATGCCGGACGGCAGCGCTAATTCTATATAACCGTCGCTGTCAAGCTGATTTTTGGCGGCTGTACCGTCGATGTCCGTAAGCGCAGTCCTTATTTCATTCAGCTGTTTACCGAACTTAGGACCGACGGTTTTAAGCTGAGGCTTGAACTGATAGGTTACAAAATTATCAACGTCGTCGGTGAAAACTACACTTTTAATATTGAGCTCATCACGGATAATGTCGGTATAAAAGCTGTCAAGCATGCCGTCAAGCTTTACATACATTGTAGCGAGCGGCTGGCGGTTTTTAAGCGAGGAGCCGTTTCTGGCTGCTCTGCCCAAAACCACAATTTCAAGCACCTTATCCATGCTTTCCTCAAGCTCTTTGTTGATTGCCGTTTCATTGGCTGCCGGGAATTCGCAGAGATGCACGCTCTCGGGGGCGGTTTTATCCACGCTTCTTACAAGGTTCTGATAAATGCTCTCGGTCATAAACGGAATCATAGGCGCTGCCGCCTTAGCGGTGATGACAAGGGCGGTGTAAAGGGTCATATACGCCGCAATTTTATCCTCAGGCAGACCCTGTACCCAATAACGTTCACGTCCGCGGCGGACATACCAGTTGCTCATATCGTCCACAAATTCCTGCAAAGCGCGCGCCGCCTCCGGTATACGGTAATTCGCTAAATTATCGTCAACCGCCTTTATCATTGAATTAAGCTTTGACAACAGCCACTTATCCATAACGGTAAGATTACAACTGTTAAGGTCGTACTTTGTCGGGTCAAATTTATCAATGTTGGCGTAAAGCACATAGAATGCGTAGGTGTTCCACAGCGTGCCCATAAACTTTCTTTGACCCTCTGTAACCGCCTTGTCGTGAAAACGGTTGGGCAGCCACGGAGCGGAGTTGGTGTAGAAATACCAGCGAATAGCGTCTGCGCCGAACTTTTCGAGGGCGTCAAACGGGTCAACCGCATTGCCCTTTGACTTACTCATCTTCTGTCCGTTTTCATCCTGAACGTGACCTAAGACGATAACGTTTTTATAAGGAGCTTTATTAAAAATTAGGGTGGAGATAGCAAGTAAGGAGTAGAACCAGCCGCGCGTCTGGTCAACCGCCTCAGAAATAAAGTCGGCGGGGAACTGCGACTCGAACAGCTCTTTATTTTCAAAGGGATAGTGGTGCTGTGCAAAGGGCATTGAGCCTGAATCGAACCAGCAGTCGATAACCTCGGGGACGCGGTGCATTTCCTTGCCGCATTTGGGACATTTAATCGTTACTGCGTCGATATACGGACGGTGCAGCTCGATATTGTCGGGGCAGTTGTCCGACATACTCTTTAATTCCTCGATACTGCCTACCGAATGCATATGTCCGCACTCGCACTGCCAGATGTTAAGCGGAGTTCCCCAATATCTGTTTCGCGAGATACCCCAGTCCTGAACATTTTTAAGCCAGTCTCCGAAACGTCCCTTGCCTATGCTTTCGGGAATCCAGTTTATAGTGTCGTTGTTACGGATAAGATCGTCCTTAACATCGGTCATTTTTATAAACCACGACTCGCGCGCATAGTAGATAAGCGGAGTATCACAGCGCCAGCAATAGGGATAATCGTGCTCAAATTTAGGCGCGTCAAACAAAAGGCCCTTCTCATCAAGGTCTTTAAGCACCATTGGGTCAGCGTCCTTAACGAACACTCCCGCGTAGGGGGTTTCCTCGGTCATATCGCCCTTGCTGTCAACAAACTGAACAAAGGGCAAGTCGTACCTTCTGCCGACGCGCGCGTCGTCTTCACCGAATGCAGGTGCGCAGTGAACGATACCCGTACCGTCGGTCATGGTGACATAGCTGTCGCACATAACGAAATGAGCCTTTTTATGCTGTCTTTCGCAGACCGGCTTTACGCACTCAAACAGCGGCTCATATTCTTTATATTCAAGCTCGCTGCCCTTGTATTCCTCCAATATTTCATAAGCGGGGGTATCCTCGCCGCCAAGCTTGCCTAACACCTTGTCAAGCAGAGCCTTAGCCATATAATAGGTATATCCGTCGGCGGCTTTAACCTTGCAGTAGGTTTCATCCGGGTTTACGCAAAGCGCAACGTTAGAGGGCAAGGTCCACGGAGTTGTCGTCCAGGCAAGGAAATAAGCCTCCTCACCGATCGCCTTAAAGCGCACAACCGCGCTTCGCTCCTTAACGTTCTTATAGCCTTGCGCCACCTCGTGAGAGGAAAGCGGAGTTCCGCAGCGCGGACAATAGGGGACAATCTTAAAGCCCTTGTAAAGCAGTCCCTTTTCATATATTTTTTTCAGCGCCCACCATTCCGACTCTATAAAATCATTGTCATAGGTTACATACGGGTGCTCCATATCCGCCCAGAAACCGACGGTTTTGGAGAAATCCTCCCACATGCCCTTGTATTTCCAGACGCTTTCCTTGCAGTGCTCGATAAACGGCTCCAAGCCGTATTCCTCAATCTGCTCCTTGCCGTCAAGTCCCAAAAGCTTTTCGACCTCTAACTCAACGGGAAGTCCGTGGGTATCCCAGCCTGCCTTTCTCGGCACCATATAGCCCTTCATGGTGCGGTAGCGCGGAATCATATCTTTTATAACGCGTGTAAGCACATGACCGATGTGCGGCTTGCCGTTTGCGGTCGGAGGACCGTCATAAAACACATAAGGCTCGCCCTTGGCGCGGGAATCTATGCTCTTTTCAAAGATTTTTTCGTCTTCCCAAAATTTTTCGATTTTCTTTTCCTCATCTACAAAATTGAGATTCGGGGAAATGCTTTTGTACACGGTTTTGTTTCTCCTTTCAAAATAAAAAAGTCTCCGTCCCTATAATAGGACGAAGACAGTAAATCGCTTCAAACCACCTATTACGGCAGACAATCATCTGCGTTCCCTTTAACGGCGGAATACCGGAGCGGCTTAACACAAAAAGCTTGGGCCGTCGGCTCGGGAGTGATACTGTTATTATGCGGCAGCCGGACTTACACCGTCTCCGGCTCGCTTAAATGCCGCGAAGAAATAACACTGTCTCCGTCACAGCCTTTGATATTTGTTTTTATAAGGGGGATTATTCTTTCGCTGACGGAATCTGCTGCTTTAGAGCGGCGCGGGTCTTTCTGACCTCGCCTAAGTTAGCGGTCAGTCCCTCGTCGGCGCGGCGCATAATATCGTCAACAAAATCCTGCGCGGCTTTTCTCATTTCGCGGCTCTTTGTCTGGGCAGTGGCGATTATTTCAGCCGCTTTCTGTTGAGAAAGCTTTACAATTTCCTCCTGCGCGGTCATTGCCTTTGCGCGTTCTTCGGCGCTTCTGATAATTCCGTCCGCCTCGCGTTTAGCGTTGGTAATGATATCGGCACGGTCGGCAACAATGCCTTTCGCCTGCTTAATTTCCGCCGGAATGTTAAGACGGATATCATCTACAACGGCGCGAAGCTTTTCGATATCCACCACGGTTTTTTTGCCCGGGATTTTAATACCGCTGTCCAAAACCTCGTCAAACTGTTCAAGTAATTCGTCAAGTGTCATATTTTTCATCCTCCGTAAAATGGGCTTTAAAGCCTTCTGTTATTTTTTAATGTAAATCCTGTCTATTATATCCTGTCTTATAACTTCGGGGACAAAGCTCGAAATATCTCCGCCCATACTGGCTATCTGCTTTACCATGCTTGAACTTAAATACATGTTCTGACTTGCGGTGGTTAAAAACAGGGTTTCAACATTCGGATTAAGCTTTTTATTGGTAAGCGCCATCTGAAACTCGTATTCAAAGTCCGACATAGCTCTGAGTCCCTTTACTATCGCAGTGGCGCCGCGGTCGGCGGCATAGTCCGCAAGCAGACCGTCATAATGCACAATCTCAACATTGCTAAGGTCTGCAGTACACTTCTTTATCATCTCCACACGTTCTTCGGGGGTAAATGAGCAATGCTTGGCACTGTTCGCCGCAACGACGATAATAAGCCTGTCAAACATTTTCGCAGCTCTCGAAATAATATCAAGATGACCGAAAGTTACCGGGTCAAAGCTGCCCGGACAAATTGCGATTCGGCAGCTCACAGTACCTCTCCTTTCCGGTAAACCGTAATAAGCACCTTGCCGTAACGGTAGGAACGGCTTATCGAAAACCCTCCGACCGTCTGCTCAGGCTTTATTTCGGGCGGATGCTCACATACTATCGTGCCGTAATCACTCATAAGCGGTAATACCGCTTTAAGCGCCGGCATCAGAAGCCCTGCCGCATACGGCGGATCAAGGAATACGATATCAAAGGTGTCCCTTGAAGAGGCGGCAAAAGCGGCATAATCCGAACGAATCACATGTCCGCGACTTTCAAACCCGGTGATTTTAAGATTCTTCTGGACGATTTTCACCGAAACGTCGGACGCGTCGACAAAAGTACAGCTTTCGGCGCCCCGGCTTAAAGCTTCAAGCCCTAACTGACCGGAACCTGCGAAAAGGTCGAGCACTCGTCTGCCCTCGATATCAAACTGAAGCGCGCTGAAAAGTCCCTCCTTCACCCGTTCGGGTGTAGGGCGGACATCTCTTCCCTCCGGCGCAACAAGACGCTTGCCTTTAGCACTACCGGTAATAATCCGCATTAACATCACCAAAAAAATTCAAGTCGGTAAAAGAGATACTTCTCCTTTATAACCTTATCTATTATCCCACTAACAAGCATGGTTTGTCAATAGTTTTTTTAAAAAAAGCATAAATTTCGAAATATACTGCACAATAAAGGCGATAATATCAAGATGCAAATTTAAAATTTGTTTTAACAAAGGCGTGAGGGTTCGCAATAAATATGATTGTTTTAACGCTACAAATGCGGTATAATAGGACATCTTAATATTGTATGCGTGCCGCTCTTATACAGTTTATTTGGATTTTGCGTAATTATTTTGTTTGACTCACCCGTATATTTGATATGCTTGTGCTTACAGAACAATGATTATTTTTCTTTCTTAATTGCGGTATCAAAATAAAAAAATCGGCGCGAAAGTAGGAGGTGAAGCGCCGGTATTGATATACAACTGATTTGGGAGGAATAATTTTG
>JAEDNG010000051.1 GCA_016302625.1 Clostridiaceae bacterium | reverse complement strand
GGAATTTCAATTCCGCTTGCTTTTTCGAACGCGTCCTTAAGCTGGAGTACGCTTGTGCCTTTACCTGTACCTAAGTTGATAGCCTCACAGCCCTTATTTTGGAGCGCCCAGTCAATTGCCTTAACATGACCCAAAGCCAAATCAACAACATGGATATAATCGCGAACGCCGGTGCCGTCAACCGTTTTATAATCGTTTCCGAAAACATGCAGCTTTTCAAGCTTGCCGACAGCAACCTGAGAAATATACGGCATAAGATTGTTCGGGATACCCTTGGGGTCTTCTCCTATAAGTCCGCTCTTGTGTGCTCCGATAGGATTGAAATAGCGAAGCAGAACCACACACCAGTCCTTATCGGCTGTGTAAAGGTCGCTTAAAATATGCTCAATAAACAGCTTTGTTCTGCCGTACGGGTTAATAGCTCCGAGCGGCATGCCCTCAACAAGCGGCATCTCGGTCGCGACACCGTAAACCGTGGCCGATGAGGAGAATACAATCTTTTTAACATTAAATTCATTCATTACCTCAAGCAGAACGATTGTGTTAATAAGGTTGTTATCATAATACATAATAGGCTTTTGCACAGACTCTCCGACAGCCTTAAGACCGGCGAAATGAATTACCGCTTCAATCTCGTTCTCGGAAAAAATTTTACGCAAAGCTTCCTTGTTTCTTACGTCTTCCTTATAAAATTTAAGCGTCTTACCGGTAATTTTTTCAACTCTTTTTAATGACTCACTGCTGCTGTTGTCAAGATTATCCACAACAACAACCTCATATCCGGCGTTAAGCATTTCAATGCAGGTGTGACTTCCGATGTAGCCGGCGCCTCCGGTTATTAAAACAGACATATCGCGTACCTCCGTGCGAAGATTTTTTGCCTTGTTAATGATATAACAAAATACCGATTTTGTCAAGCGGAAAGAGAAGAAACCGCATATTTAAATATTAATAATTCGTGCTCCGAGAAGCTCCGCCTCGGACACACTGTGACTTACCATAATCAGCGGTCTGTCACCCAAACTCTGCGATATATGCCGCGCCGCTAAGATAATATTATTTTTGTCAAGTCCGGAAAACGGCTCGTCGAGTACAAGATAATCGTATTCAGCCGACAGCGCCCTTGCAATCGCCGCTCTGCGCTGCATACCTCCGGACAGCTTAGCCGGATATTCATTACACACATCTGATAATCCGAGAGCCGATAAATGAAACCTTGCTGTATTTTCATCGGCTCCGATTACCGTAATATTTTGGAGTACTGTTTTAAATGGAAGAAGTCTGTTTTCCTGAAATACGACCGACGGTTTAAGCGTTTCAATTCCGTCTACTTTCCCGCTTTGCGGAATTTCAAGACCTAACAGTATCCGCAGAAGTGTGGTTTTTCCGCAACCGCTTTCCCCGAAGATGCACACACGATCCCTTTCGGCAATTTTTAGGCTGAAATCCTTAATCACATGTTTTTCGCCGTAAGAAAAGGAGATATTATTGATATTAATCATTTAAAAACCTCCTTGCAAGGCGTTTTACCGCGATTTCAAGCAAAAGTGAAAGCACGGCAACGACGGCGGTAAGAGCAAAAACACGGGGAGTTTCAAGATAAAGCTTCGCGTCCTGCAAAAGTCTGCCGAGCGAGCTTGCCGGGCGGCAGATAACCTCCGCCGCAACACCCGATTTCCAAGCAAAACCGAGCGCAGAAACCGCCGCCGCGATAAACGACGGCATGATAAAAGGAATTTTAATTTTAATAAGTATTTTTAAAGGGCTTATGCGATATATTTCTGCCATTTCGAGATACTGCCTGTCGATATTTTCGATTCCGCTTTCCACGCTCGACCAGATCATCGGCAAAACCATCAGAAATGAGATGAAAACCGAGATATACGCGCTTTTAATCCATACAAACGCCAGTATTATAAACGAAGCGACCGGTACGGCTCTTACAAGGTGCAGTACCGGAGAAAAAACCGCCTTAAACACGGCAAACCGCGAGGACAAAACCGCTCCAATAACTCCGACGGTAACGCCTAATAAATATCCGACAATTATTCTGAGCATTGAAAACAGAACGGCTAACCAGAAATCAGCGGTTTCGCAAAGCTCTAAAAATGCGAAAAAAGCCGCCTTGGGATAGGGTATTAAAAGCTCCTGTCCGACGGCGGCGGCGGAAAGCTGCCATATCGCTAACCATAAAAGCGATACGGCAGTCCATTTGAGAATTTTTTTTACATTACTTTGCTTCATAATAGAAGTTATCGTCCGGCAGCTCGCCGCCGACGCTTGCGGGATTAGCGTCAAAAAGGAATTTCAAATATGCGGAAAGGTCGGATTTTAAATCTTTTCCGTCTTCAAATACGATATTGCAGTAAGGAATTGCTTTTTTCGCGATTGCGGAGGACGCGACGATTCCGTATTTTTCACAAAGCGAAGCTACGGTCTCGGCATCACTGTTGACCTCTTTTACCGATTCCTCGTATTCCTTAAGGAATATCTTAACCGCGTCGGGATTTTGACTTATATAATCGTTTCTTGCAACAATACAGCCCATTACAAGCTTTGTGTCACTTACCTTTTCCCATTCATCGTTCATATCAAGCACGATTTTGGCGCCCTCGTTTTTGACGGTAAGTGTGGTTGCGACCGGCTGAGGTGCAACGGCAATAATATTATCGTTCTTAGCAAACAGGGCTACAAGCTCGGTGCCTTCGGATACAAAGTTGATTTTAACGTCTTCTCCGACCTTAAGCCCGTTTTTCTCTAAAACGTAATTAATTATATATTCCGGATTTGCGCCCTGACCGGGAGCGTAAATTGTTTTGCCCTTAAGGGATTTTATATCGGTTACTTCCTCACCCTTGGCTACAAGGCAAAGCACGCCTAAAGTGTTGACAGCAAGCACGGAAATACCTTTATTCGTCTTTTTGTAAAGCGCGGAAGCCAGATTTGTCGCGACCGCCGCAATGTCCGCTTCGCCGTTTTGAAGCTTTGCGACGATCTCATCGTTGCTGCCGACGGTGCTTATGCTGTAATCAAGTCTGCCTGTCTTTTCCTCCGCCTTTTTCATAAGCGGAGCGATACCTATACCGGTCGGTCCGTTAAGGGCGACTACGTTACATTTGACATCAAGCTTTTCAGGCAGAGATGATGCCGCAGAAGAATTTTCCGAAGCATTAGTGTTGCTATCCGCGTTCCCGCATGCGCAAAGACCTGCAAGCATAAGAGCCGCTAAGACAATACTAATCAATTTTTTCATTTTTTATCACCTTTATTTCATTATTTTCCCGTTTGATATAACCGTTTTGCTCTAATCTGTCAAGGCTTCGGTAAAGACTGGCTCTGCCGAGTCCCAACATCTTTGCAAGTAATGTCATACTTTTGGGAAGTACGGCGTAACCGTCATGGTTTTCGGCGGAGACAAGGTACTGAAAAACCGTGTCCTCTGCGCTTTGACATGTGATTACGCTGATTTTTTCATTAAGGAACCTGATTTTGTCAGAAAGAAATGTTATATAGTTGACAGCTATATTAGGATATGCTTTAAATAGCTCTGTAAGTCTTTCTTCGGTCAAAAAAATTATTTCCGATGTCTGCTCGGCGGCGACAGTGCTCACATACTTTCCTCCGCCGCCGAAAAGCGCCGCCGCGCCGAAACACATTCCGGGTAAAAATTTTTTCATAACAACCTTATTTTCGTTGTTTGTAACGGCAAAAGCCGAACCGGAAACAATAAATCCCAATGCAAATGAAGAAGTTACGGAAGAACAGATTAACTCGTTTTTTTTGAACCTTACAGGCTTCGGAAAACCGGAGATTATTTCCTCCTTTTCCCTATTTTCAAGACCGTTAAGTAAAAACAGACTTTCGTAAACTGACATAGCGCTCCTTAATTATTGTCTCATTTGAGACAGTTTATCATATTATAACATATTTTTACAGAATGTCAAGAAATAAAAGCAAAAAAAGCCTTGCACGCCGATTTGCGTGCAAAGGCTTAATGCTGGTGACCCGGACGAGATTCGAACTCGTGTTACCGCCGTGAAAGGGCGGTGTCTTAGGCCTCTTGACCACCGGGCCGATGGTGGCTGTAATTGGATTTGAACCAATGACACTGCGGGTATGAACCGCATGCTCTAGCCAACTGAGCTATACAGCCAAATATTAACGAGACCAATATATTATATCGTCCAAGCCGTTATTTGTCAATACTTTTTTTGAAAAAATTACATGATAGTTCAAAGAATTTCTATAAACATGTTAAAGCAGAAATGAAAATCTTGATAAATAAGGCATTTTATGATAAACTTGTAATGTTTGAGTGAATTTAAAGAGGAGAATTATTTGTGAGCGATTTAAAACGTGAAATTGAAAGACGGCGCACTTTTGCAATCATTTCACATCCTGACGCCGGCAAAACTACCTTAACCGAGAAATTTCTGCTATACGGCGGTGCGATTCAGACCGCCGGCTCCGTGAAAGGAAAAGCAACCGCAAAACACGCGGTTTCGGACTGGATGGAGCTTGAAAAGCAGCGCGGAATTTCTATAACCTCCTCGGTTATGCAATTTGAATATGAGGGATATTGCATTAATATTCTGGATACTCCGGGACACCAGGACTTTTCGGAGGATACTTACCGCACCCTTATGGCGGCAGACAGCGCGGTTATGGTAATTGACGCGGCAAAGGGTATTGAGGCACAGACAAGAAAGCTTTTCAAGGTTTGCGCGATGCGGCATATTCCTATTTTCACTTTTATTAACAAGCTGGACCGTGAAGCGAGAGATCCTTTTGAATTGCTTGACGAGCTTGAAAAGGAATTCGGCATCGGCACTTATCCGGTAAACTGGCCTATCGGATGCGGGGTAAGCTTCAAAGGTGTTTTTGACCGCGATAAGCGTGAGATTCTTACATTTAACGAATTTCACCGCGGGCAGGATAAGCTTAAAGCGATTAAATGCGATATTACCGACACCGAGCGGCTTGACGAGCTTATCGGCGAATATCAAAGGGAAGAGCTTGTGGAACAGATAGAATTACTTGACGGCGCAAGCTTTGAATTTGACCTTGATAAAGTGCGCAAGGGCGAGCTTACTCCGGTTTTCTTCGGCTCTGCGCTGACCAACTTCGGTATTGAGCCGTTTCTTGAAAACTTCCTCAAGATGACCACCTCACCGCTGCCTCGTATTTCCGAGGGCGAGGAAATAGATCCCTTCGATGATAATTTTTCCGCTTTTGCTTTTAAAATTCAGGCAAACATGAATAAAAACCACCGCGACAGGATTACCTTCTTCCGAATTTGTTCCGGAAAATTCGAACGCGGAGCGGATTATTATCATGTTCAGGCGGGCAAAACAGTGCGACTTTCTCAGCCGCAGCAAATGATGGCAGAGGAGCGCCAGGTAATTAACGAAGCATATGCCGGTGATATTATCGGGGTTTTCGATCCGGGCATATACTCCATCGGAGACACGGTATGCTCGCTTAAAAAGCATGTAAAATACGAAGGCATTCCGACCTTTGCTCCGGAGCATTTCGCGATTATTGAACAGAAAGACAGCCTTAAACGCAAGCAGTTTGTAAAGGGTGTTGAGCAAATAGCTCAAGAAGGCGCCATACAGATTTTCCGCGAGCCTAATTCTGGTATGGAACGCGTTATAGTTGGCGTTGTAGGAGTATTGCAGCTTGAAGTGCTCGAATACCGTCTTAAAAATGAATATAACGTCGATGTAATCCGAAACGACCTGCCTTATCAGTATATACGCTGGATTAAAAATAAGGACATTGATGTTAAAGCCTTAAACCTGACCTCCGACACAAAATGGGTTCAGGATTTCAAAAATAACAATATTTTGATTTTTACAAGCGAGTGGAATATTAATTGGGCTCTCGAGCGCAACGACGGCTTAGTTCTGGAGGATTTCAGTAAAGAATAAGAATTTAATACTTTAAAAAACCGCAGAAAAATAAAAAAAATCTTGACAACAGGGAAAAATAGGGTATAATAGTCTTGTTGCAAGATTTTGGGGAATTGTGTAACGGTAGCACGACAGACTCTGACTCTGTTTGTTGGGGTTCGAATCCCTATTCCCCAGCCATAGTAAACAGTGGGTTTTCGAGAACCCGCTGTTTTCTTTTTGGTGTCTTTAGACGTGGAAATAAACCCTCGGTTTTACGAGGGAAGAAAAGCGAGCGGAGCGACAATAGAAAGTGCGAGCTTTATGCGAGCCGAAAGACTTAAAAATAAGAAGAACCTCGTGTATAATAGTAGTGGTTTGGCGACCGCATT
>JAEDNG010000050.1 GCA_016302625.1 Clostridiaceae bacterium | reverse complement strand
AGTCGGTGGAGAATAGGCACGGTAAGCTTAAAGCCGGGGTGCTTTTCAAGTCCGCCCAAATTAAAGGAGATTACCGGCACATAGCCGTAGCCCGCCCTTTCGAGGGCTTTTCGCAGGAGAAAAATATAGTTCGACGCTCTGCACCCGCCGCCGGTCTGAAAAAGAATAAGCGCGGTTTTATTAACGTCGTACTTGCCTGATTTAAGCGCGTCGATAAACTGACCGATAACGAGAATTGCCGGATAGCAGGTGTCGTTATGAACATATTTTAGTCCCGTTTCGATAATTCTGTGTCCCGAGGTTTCAAGCAGCTCAAGCTTATATCCGTAATTCTTAAACACCTGCAAAAACAGCTTAAAGTGGCGCGGGAGCATATTCGGAACAAGAATTGTGTAGTCCCTCTTCATTTCCTCGGTAAAGGGTATATATTTACGCTCCTCCATTTTCCCCGCTCCTTTCGTCAAGCGCTCCTATAAGTGAGCGCAGTCTTATCTTGACCGCTCCTAAATTGGTAATCTCGTCAATTTTAATCTGTGTATAGTACTTTCCCGCGCTTTCGAGTATTGTACGCACCTCGTCGGTGGTTATCGCGTCCACCCCGCAGCCGAAAGACACTAACTGCACAAGCTCTGTGTCCTCATGCTCCGCGGCATAACGCGCCGCTCTGTAAAGCCTTGCGTGATATGTCCACTGGTTTAAAACCTTGACCGTGAACGGCTCTGCAAGAGAGAAAACGCTGTCCTCGCTTACGACAACAAAACCTAACGTATTTGCAAGCTTGTCTATTCCATGACCGATTTCCGCGTCGATATGATAGGGTCTGCCCGCTAAAATCATAATGCGCTTGTTGTTCTTTCGCGCAAAGTCGAGCGCTTTAGCTCCCTCGTCTCTTACCGCCTGCATATATTTGGCGTACTCATTAAGACCGTAATCAACAGCCGCCTTTACCTCTGACTTTGTAATTCCGTCATAGAATTTTGCAAGATAAATATACAGCTCTTTTGTAAGCTCCCGCTTATTATTGATATTAAGATACGGATAAAGGAATTTAACCTTTGAGAGCTCCTCTACATTACCCTTTAAAAGCTCGGAATAATACGCCACAACAGGACAGTTATAATGATTGTCGGTCATCTTCTCGTCCATATTGTAGGTAAGGCAGGGGTAGAAAACAGCGTCTGCTCCGTTCTCAATAAGATTTTCAATATGTCCGTGCATTATTTTTGCGGGATAGCAGGCGGTGTCCGACGGAATGGAAAACTGCCCTTTCTCATAGGTGCGCCGTGTTGACATCGGAGAAACCAAAACCTTAAAGCCCAATTTCGTGAAAATTCCGTGCCACAAAGGAAGTAATTCGTACATACCGAGCGCAAGCGGCAAGCCTACCGTTCCGCGCGTTCCCTCCTCCGGTTTTAAGGAGGTAAGATAATTCCGCTTAAATTCGTAAAGATTGTAAAGCGGCTCTTTAGGCGCGGCTTTTCCGAGTCCCTTTTCGCACTGGTTGCCCGAAATAAATTTCTTTCCGTCGCCGAAGGAGTTTACCGTCAGTCTGCAATGATTCGTACAGCCCTGACAAACGGCGGATTTTGAAGTATGAACAAAGCTTTTAAGGCTTTCAGGGTCGATAATACTTGATTTTTCGCACTTTTTTGAGTAAAGCGCCGCGCCGTAGGCTCCCATAAGTCCCGCGATTGAGGGACGGATAACATTGTGACCTATCTCCCGCTCAAAGGCGCGCAGAACGGCGTCATTATAAAATGTTCCGCCCTGAACGACGATTTTTTCGCCGAGTTCTTCGGCAGACGAAGCGCGGATAACCTTATAAAGCGCGTTTTTGACAACGCTAATCGACAGTCCCGCCGAAATATCCTCAACCGACGCGCCGTCCTTTTGCGACTGCTTAACCGAGGAATTCATAAACACGGTACAGCGGCTGCCTAAATCCACGGGCGCTTTACCGTGAAGTCCCTTTTCGGCAAAGTCCTCAATCGAATAGCCCATCGCCTTTGCAAAGGTTTCAAGGAACGAGCCGCAGCCCGAGGAACAGGCTTCATTTAACATAATGCTGTCAATAGCGCCGTTTCTTATCTTAAAGCACTTAATATCCTGACCGCCAATGTCTAAAATAAAGCCAACGTCCGGCTCAAAATATTTCGCGGCGGTATAGTGGGCTATGGTCTCAACAATACCGTAATCCACCGAAAAGGCGTGCTTAATAAGCTCCTCGCCGTAGCCTGTGACAGCGGAGCCTGCAATCGTAATTCTATCGCCCGTAAGCTTATAAATTTCTGTTAACTGCTCCCTTACAATTTCTACGGGATTTCCTTTATTTGAAGCGTAATATGAATATATAATTTCGTTATTCTCGCTTAAAAGGCAAAGCTTTGTCGTCGTCGAGCCGCAGTCTATTCCGAGGTAGGCTTTTCCCGTATATTCAGAAATATCCGCGTTTTTAACCGAAGACTCAGCGTGTCTTTTTAAAAATTCTTCATATTCCTCATTATCTGCGAAAAGAGGTTTAAGTCTTCCCTTGCCGGAGGACACCGAGCCTGCGTTTTCCACCGCCTTTATAAGCGAATCAACAGTATATGTAACGTTCTGCTTTTCGGCATAGTATGAAGCGCCCAATGCCACCGCAAAGCGTGCGTATTCGGGGAATACAGCGTGTTCATCGTCAAGTCCGAGCGTTTCCTTAAAGCGAATTCCAAGTCCCTTGCAGTAATAAAGCGGTCCGCCTAAGAAAAGCACCTTGCCCTTTATCTTTTTGCCTTGAGCAAGTCCGGCTATCGTTTGATTAACCACCGCTTGATAAATGCTGGCGGCAACGTCCTCTTTCCGCGCGCCCTGATTAAGAAGCGGTTGAATGTCGGTCTTTGCGAAAACGCCGCAGCGCGAGGCTATAGGATAAAGTCTGCCTGCATCAAGGCTTAATTTATCAAGCTCGTCAACCGTTATGTTAAGCAGGGTCGCCATCTGGTCGATAAACGCGCCCGTGCCGCCCGCGCAGCTGCCGTTCATGCGCTCGTCAAGACCGCCGTCAAAAAATATTATCTTTGCGTCCTCGCCGCCTAATTCAATAACGCAGGAGGTATCGGGTTCTTTTAGCTTTACAACCTCGCCTGTCGCGAAAACCTCTTGAATAAACGGAATGTTTGCCGCCTCGGCAAGACCTAAACCCGCCGAACCCGAAACAGCGGCTGAAATCTCGCTGTCACCGGTTATTCCGCTTATTAAGTGTAAAAGCTCCGCAGTTTTTTCGCGCACCTGCGAAAAATGCCGCTCATACCGCTCAAAAAGCACCTCGTCCCCTTTACGAAGTACAATTTTCGCCGTAGTTGAGCCTATATCAATGCCTAACGCGAGCTCAGCCGCGTTTTTACCTATACCCATAATAATTTTTCCCCATTATTTTTGAAGCATATTTATATCTGATTAATTATACTACAAATGCCGCAAAAAAACAATGGATAAAAAATTAACAAATTCATTTGAATAGAAATTAAAAAAAGCACTCACACCGGATTTCACCGATATAAGCGCCTTTAAGATTTAAGACTGCATCTGTTTTAACCTGTAAAACTGCCCTTTTTTTGCCATCAGCTCGTCATATGTACCGTATTCGACGCAGCGGCCGTTATCCACAACGGCGATTTTATCGGCGTTTTTAATCGTCGAAAGCCTGTGCGCTACAATGAACGTGGTACGGTTTTCGGTAAGATTTTCAATCGCTTTCTGAATTTCGCTTTCGGTGACCGAGTCAAGGGCGCTGGTCGCCTCGTCAAAGATGATTACACGAGGGTTTCTGATAATCGCCCTCGCTATCGAAATTCTCTGCCTCTGTCCTCCCGAAAGCTTAGCGCCATGCTCGCCCACCATAGTATCAAGTCTGTCAGGCAGCTTTTCGATAACGCTTTCAAGCCTTGCCGCCTTAACTGCGTAATTAAGCAGCTCATCAGTTACATGTTTTCTTCCGTAGGTTATATTTTCCCTTATCGTACCCGAAAACAAAATAGAATTTTGCGGAACTACCGAAATAAAGCGGCGGTAGGAGCGCATATCTATGTCGCCCGCGTCAATTCCGTCAATTTTAAAGCTGCCGCTGTCGGGCTTGTTAAAGCCTATAACAAGATTAAGCACGGTTGATTTTCCCGAACCCGATTCACCGACAAGCGCCACTGTCTCACCCGGCTTTACCGTAAGGGAAAAGCCGTTTAACACCGGGGTTTTATCGTCATATTTAAAATAAACGTCTTTAAACTCATAGCTGCCGTCAAGCTTTTTCATTTTAAGCTTATTGGTATTGTCCTCAATATCATGCGAAGCTAATATTTCACCTATTGAGCTTATGGATTCAGCGCCCTTTGCTATAATCGGCATAAGCCCAATAATACTCGAAACCTGACCGATAAGAGAGTTAAAATAGCTCTGATAAAGCGAAATATCGCCTATCGTGATTTTGCCCTTAAAAGCCAAAAAGCCCGTGAAAAACAGACAGATCATCTGAAAAATCGAAAACATCACCCAGTTTGCCGAGCCGAAAATCGCAAAGATTTTATCCATTTTATAGCCGCTTTCGGCAATTCGCGTAACCGAAGCCGTAAGCTTTTTAACCTCGCACTTTTCAAGCGCGTGTGCCCTTGTTACAGGGATAAGCTCCTCCATATCAAGAACGTCGGAAGCGGTGTTTTCCATTTCCTTTCGGAAATTATGGCTGAGCGCCCTCATTCTTTTAGCGAAAATATTATTAAGCAATACCGCAAACGGAATGCAGACGAGAAACATTGCAAAAACCGTCAGATTTTTATTTATCACGATAACAAGAGATATCGCCATATTCGTAATCACGGTGATCGCCGTGGTGAAAATCTGACTTGTAAAGTTTTCTATTGCCTCAACGTCGCGCATTACCTTAGACTGAATTTTGCCCGATTCAACCTCCTTATGAAAGGTTACGGACAGCTGCTGGAGCTTTCTTATCATAGCGCCGCGAAGCCCCGCCTCGACGCTTCTCTGCGCACGGCTTAAATACATCATGTAAACGGTATGAGTAGGAATATTCTGCAGAAGAATCAAAGCCGTAATCGCGCCGTAAACAATAAACCTGTGCACCGCGTCGTCCGGTCTTTGCACCGCGATATTTATTACCCCCGCGGTTATCAGAGGAATTATCCATGTCGGAGACGATTTAATTAAAAACATAATCGCCGCTATAATCAGATTTTTATAGTTACCCTTATAAAACCTGAAAAGAGTAGCAATAAATCCGCGCTTTTTGCCGGAATAGCATTCAAGCAGCGTCCGTTCTTCCTTAAGAATTTTTTCCTCGTCGAACTTTGGCTTTGCCTGTGTCATGATAAGCACCTCGGCGGTATTTTATTTTTGCCGATAAATATTATTATAAAACGAAGCAAAAGTCAACTGTTATTTTAAAAGACTTTTTAATTTAAGTTTTTTTGCAAAATAAAGAATTTTATTAAGCAAAATTCAAGCCCTACCTTTTTTCCGGGTAAGGCTTAAATCATGATTGTTAATGACAGGAGCAGCAGTTGCCGCCGCAGGAAGCGCAGTCGGGAAGTCCCTCGGGCTTTTCAAGCTCGGGGTGCTTCTGATAATAATCGTAAAGCGCCGCTTTAACCGCTTCTTCGGCTAAAACCGAGCAGTGTATCTTGTGGGCGGGCAGACCGTCGAGCGCCTCGACAACCGCCTTGTTTGAAAGCTTTAAGGCTTCTTCAACCGGCTTGCCCTTTATCATTTCGGTCGCCATAGAGCTTGTGGCGATAGCCGAGCCGCAGCCGAAGGTGTTGAACTTAACGTCGGTTATTATTCCGTTGTCGATTTTAAGATACATCTTCATTATATCGCCGCATTTGGCGTTGCCGACCTCGCCTACCGCGTCGGCGTCCTCAATGGTGCCTAAATTTCTCGGATTTCTGAAATGATCCATTACCTTTTCACTGTATAACATATTTTCTCTTCCCTTCTTCTAAGTCCTTCCATACCGGAGACATTGAACGCAGATATCCGACAACCTCGGGTACGTTTTTTATAATATGGTCGATTTCTTCCTCGGTGTTGTACTCGCAAAGCGAAATTCTAAGCGACCCGTGCGCCACCTCATGCGGAAGACCCAGCGCCAGTAAAACATGGCTCGGGTCAAGCGAGCCCGAGGTGCAGGCAGAGCCTGAGGAGGCGCTTATACCCCTGTCGTCAAGCAACAGTAAAAGCGATTCGCCCTCGATTCCCTCAAAGCACATGTTAAGCGTTCCCGCAAGGCCTCGCTTTATATCGCCGTTGATTTTAGAGTGAGGGATTTTCGCAAGCTCTTTTGCCGCCTTATCACGAAGTCGCTTTACATATTCGTTATTTTTATCAAGGCTGTCACAGCTTTCCTTTAAAGCCGCCGCCAAACCGACGATTGCCGGTACATTCTCGGTTCCCGCGCGTCTGCCGCGCTCTTGGGCG
>JAEDNG010000049.1 GCA_016302625.1 Clostridiaceae bacterium | reverse complement strand
CTTTTCCGACCTCAAGCTCATCCACGGCAAACTCGATTTCGGTAATCGCCAGCGCACCGGTTTTCGCGTACTGATAGTAAAAAGCAAAATAAACTTATTAAAAGAAGACGGTTTGCAAAGCATATAAAATCCGCTATTCGCCTTAATCATAAACCGTATTATTATATTGCGGGTTGTAAAAATAAAGCGAAAGAGTTTGATATAGGTTGGACTGTGACAGGGATAAGTGCAATAAAGTAATTATTTACTTTTCATCTTCAATATGCTATTCTTTTCTGGAAGGAAGTGAATATAAATGAATTGTTCGCTATTTGAAAAATTTGAAGGTCCCCTTTCAAAAAAACAACCAGAATTACTAATAGTTTTAAAAGAACCTCACGGAGATGAATGGAATTCTTTTTGGATGCGTGATGAAGTTATGCAAACACGGACAGGAGTTTATTTTCATAAACTTGGAGCATACGCACGAAAGATTTTAAGCACCGAAACTAAAATTGACGCTTTAGAGCGAAGCGCTTTTATAAATCTATATCCCTACAACGGTAAGAGCAGAACAGACGGCGGTGGTTATGAGAAATTGATTAATCATTGGTATGACCATTCTTTTGAACCAGATATGCATACAATTCTTAAAAACAGACTTTCTATAATAAGAAATGCATTAGATAGCGGTATTCCTATTATGACAGTTGGTACAACAATAGATATACTTGTTAAAGAATTTGATTTGATACAGGGTGCAGATTATGGTGAGAATCTTGAATGTTACAAATATAAAAATGACACCAAAGTTTATAAAATATATCATCCTGCCTATTCGACTTTTGGTTATGAGAAAATGGGACATGCACTTAACTTTAATAAAAGAATTGATGAAATAGATTGATATAATTTATAATAACGACAAAGCCTATCTATTTTGATTGATAAGTTTTTACTTGTATTTTTAAAATTTATATGATATAATAATTACGCTATAACAAAAGGAGGGTGTTAAATGGAACTTCACAATAACAGAAAATTTGATATTGCTTTTTGGACTGTTTACTATGATGACGATGAAGATGACTGTTTCGAATGGGCTTCAAGCAAGGCTTAAGAGGATGGCTAACAGTCTGAATAGCGGGCATAAAAAGCAAAAGTAGACATTGGTCAGCCAGTTGCTCCTCTTATTATAGCTTAGGCACGAGATGGAAGGAAGCCGGACTGGTTGCCCGGCTTCCACATCCAAACATATTGTAATAGTATGCATTAAATAACAACTTTATTCAGTATCGAAAAAGGCATGGGAAAATGCTTCCCATGCCTTTTTTCATGCCATAATCAAGTACGGAATTCAGTGTTCACTGCGCTTCGGACGGCGCATAAGGTCGTTCACAACGTCCTTTACGTCCTTATTTTTATAAAGCACGGCATAGCACTCTTCAATTATCGGCATTTCTATGTTATATTTGAGCGCCAATTCGTGCGCCATATCGGCGGCATAATAGCCCTCGACCGTTCCGACCTCACTAAGTGCCTGATTTATCGGCGTTCCCGAGCCTACCTTGACACCGAAACGGTGGTTGCGGCTATGCCTTGAGGTGCAGGTGACGACAAGATCGCCAATACCCGTAAGTCCCGCAAATGTATGTTCTTGCGCGCCCATGCAAACACCAAGCCTTGCCATTTCCGCAAGTCCGCGTGTGATAAGCGCCGCTCTCGAATTGTCTCCGAGTCCCAAACCGTCGCAAAAGCCCGAGGCTATCGCGATAATGTTTTTAAGCGCACCTCCGAGCTCCACACCTATCAAATCGTCCGAGGTGTAAATTCTGAGATTATCCGTAGACATTATGTCTTGAACAATCTGCGCTGAAACCGGAGACTCGGATGCCGAGACAACAGATGTCGGAATATTTCTGGCGACCTCCTCGGCGTGAGACGGGCCTGACAGCACCGCGACCTTAGCAGAGGGAATTTCCTCTTTAATAACCTGTGAAAGCCGCAAAAGAGTTCCTTTTTCAAGTCCCTTTGCAACGTTTACGACTATTCCGAAATTGTCATACCTCGCAAGCTGCTTTGCCACACTTCTGACAGCGGTGGACGGAACGGCTATAATCGTAATCGCCGCGCCCCTTACACAGGACATATCGGAAGTGATTTTAATTCCGTCCGGCAGTTTTATACCGCTTAACAGCCGCTCGTTGCCGCGTTTTTCGGAAAGCATTTTAACCTCGTCCTCAAACGGAGACCAAAGAGTAACGCCGTTGCCGCCCGAAAAAGCCGAAAGAGCCAACGCCATTCCCCATCCGCCAGAGCCTAAAACAGCGATATCAGCCATTTTTCTTACCTCCGAATTTAAGTCTTTTTTCCTCGCCTTTAACAAGCCGCTTAATATTATCCTTGTGCTTTAAGAACACAATAGTACCCATAGCTATGCTTAAAAGCGCGGGTATTATAATATTTGCCGAATAGTTATAGAATACTATCGAAAGCGTAATAACAGTAACCGTCGCTATCAGAGAGCTGAGCGATACTATTTTGCTGATAAGCACCATTAGCGCAAAAACTGCAAGACCTATTATTATCGCGATAGGACAGCATACCGAGTATATTCCGACGCTTGTCGCAACACCCTTTCCGCCCTTAAATTGGAAGAAAATCGGAAAAACGTGACCTAACATACAGGCGACACCGCAAAGATAAGCGACATATATCCACGGTACTGTATCAGGCAAAAAATAAGTAAATACCGCTTTGCCGATAAAGCAGGCGACAAAGCCCTTAAGCGCGTCGCAGATAAAGGTAAGCGCTCCCGGCAAAAAGCCCGCCGTTCTCATAACATTGGTGGTGCCGGCGTTTCCGCTCCCAAGCTTTCTTACGTCCTTTTTCAAAAATGCGTTTGCAAATATCACCGCGAAATTAATACTTCCGATAAGATACGCGACGACAGCGCACGCAAAGGCAAGTAAATACGGCATTATTTTTCTCCCCTTTCACGGATTACAAAACGTACCGGCGTACCCTCAAGCCCGAAGGTCGAGCGTATCTGATTTTCAAGATAACGCTGATACGAAAAATGGAAAAGCTCCGCCTTGTTGCAGAAGCAGACAAATGTGGGCGGCTTTGTAGAAGCTTGGGTCATATAGTAAATTTTAAGCCGCTTGCCCTTGTCTGTCGGCGGCTGAACACGGGCGGTCGCGTCAGCTAAAATATCGTTAAGCATACCGGTTGAAATACGCATGGTATTCTGCTGGTAAACAAATTTAATAAGCTCGAAAAGCCTGTCAATACGCTGTCCCGTTTTAGCGGAAATAAAGATTATCGGCGCATAGGGCATAAAGGAAAAGTCCTTCATGAGCTTTTTCCTCGCGCTGTCCATGGTTTTACCGTCCTTATCAACGATATCCCATTTGTTTACGGCTATTATACACGCCTTGCCCTGCTCGTGCGCCAGTCCCGCAACCTTTGAATCCTGCTCGGTAAAGCCCTCCTTGCCGTCTATCATTATAACGCATACGTCGGCGCGTTCAACCGCCATCTTAGCCCTTAATACGCTGTATTTTTCTATTTTATCCTCCACGCGGCTTTTGCGGCGAAGCCCCGCGGTGTCAATAAAGTTATATTCCGTTCCGTCTCGCTCAATCTTTGTATCAATCGCGTCCCTTGTAGTACCCGCGATATCAGATACAATGGAGCGCTCCTCTCCCGCAATCTGATTTATAAGCGAGGACTTACCCGCGTTCGGCTTGCCGATTACCGCGACGTTGATTATTTCTTCGTCGGTGTCACAGAACTCGGATTCCGGAATATTTTTAATTACCTCGTCTAAGAGGTCGCCCGTTCCGTGACCGTGAACCGACGAAACCGCGATAGGCTCGCCGATACCTAAATTGTAAAACTCGTAAAAATCGGGCGGAAGCTCACCTATACCGTCGCACTTGTTAACGCAGAGCACCACAGGCTTGCCGCTCTTTTGCAGCATTGCCGCGACCTCCGCATCCGAAGCCGTAACACCGGTCTTTATATCGGTGACAAAAATTATAACCGACGCCGTTTCAATCGCAAGCTGTGCCTGAGCGCGCATCGCCGAGAGTATTACGTCGCCGCTGTCAGGCTCAATTCCGCCGGTATCGACCAGCATGAATTTTTTGCCGAGCCACTCGCCGTCGCCGTAAATACGGTCGCGGGTAACGCCCGGAGTATCGTCCACAATCGAAAGCCTTTTGCCGATTATCTTATTAAAAAGTGTCGATTTTCCCACATTCGGTCTGCCGACGACCGCAACAACAGGTTTTGCCACAAAACCGCCTCCTTTTTACGTTTTTATTCCCAAAATTGCGTCTATTAACTGATATCCGTCGTTGTCTACCGGCGTTATTTTCACATTAAGGCGCTCTGACAGCTCATCTACGGTCACGCTGTCAAGAAACATATCGCCCTCACTTCTCAGCATTACCGACGGTATAAGCAGTTCTTCCCCTAAATCGGTATCCTTTAACTGTGCGTAAATATCTGTCGCCGTAACAAGACCCGAAACGGTAATTTTTCCGCCGAAAAAGTCATTTTTAATCGCGTATACATTACATTCAAGCTTATTATACTTTGTTTCGCACTGCTTTGCAATAGCCGAAATAAGCGGGAAGGCGGCTTCTCCCGTCGCAACCGACACTTTACGCTTGGTTTCAAGCTTATAATCGCACTCATCAAGCGCGCTTTGAGCCTCGCTTTTTAAAAGCGCCCAAAGTCCCACGCCGTTTTCAAGCTGCAAGAAATCGCCGTAATAATCGGCATTAGGTATTTCTCTTCCGGCTATCAGATAAAACTCATCAGCCGCGTAAATTCTTCTCTGTCCGTACTTTTCAAGGCATATATCGCCGTATTTATCAATTATATCAAGCGTTTCGCTCGCCGTTGTTTTATTAAACGGCTCTAATTCGGCTAACCCCTCGCGGTATCTTGTAAGTCCCACCGGCACCGCAGCGATACATTCGGCGTTTTGGAGCTTTATCAAGTCCGAAAGCGTATTTTTGAGCTCCTCTCCGTCGTTATAACCCGGACACAGCACCAGCTGGCAGTTAAGCTTAATTCCCGCGTCGTTAAAACGGTCGATAACCGAAAGCACATTTCCCGCATTTTTGTTTGTCATCATTTTAACCCTTAATTCGGGATTTGTGGTGTGCACCGAAATATTAATAGGGCTTATATGCATTTTAATAATGCGCTCTATCTCATGCTCGGTTATATTGGTAAGGGTAATATAATTCCCGAAAAGAAAGGAAAGGCGCGAATCGTCGTCCTTAAAATAAAGGCTCTCGCGAAGTCCTTTGGGCAGCTGGTCGATAAAGCAGAAAACGCATTTATTGCGGCAGGAATGTTTTTTATCCATTAAATAGGTCTCAAATTCAAGGCCTATTTCCTCGTATTCGTCTTTTTTAATTCGGGCGGTTTTAATTTTGCCTAAGGAATCAATATATTCAAGAGTAAGTCGCTCACTGTCCTGATAAAAGCGGTAGTCGAGAACGTCCATTATCTCATTCCCGTCAATGGAAACAAGACTGTCCCCGCTTTTTATCCCGGCTAAGTCCGCGGGACTGCCCTTATCCACCGATTTTATAATTACGGACATAATTCTTCCTCCCTTATAATTCAAGTATTCCCGAAAAATCTTTTCTAACAAAAAACAGAGGAGGATATTTCCTCCTCTGCCCCTGTTACGAAGATAGAACGGCAAATTATTCGCCGACTTTTACTACCTCGCGTCCGTCATACTGGCCGCAGGCAGAGCAAAGTCTGTGCGGACGCTTATATTCACCGCAGTTAGAGCACTTAACAAGTGTCGGAGCGTTAAGCTTCCAAACATTGTTTCTTCTCTTGTCTCTTCTTGCCTTAGATGATTTTCTCTTAGGTACTGCCACTTCAGAGCACCTCCTTAAAATAGTAAATAGATGTTTTAATTATTAAGTAAATCGGCTAAAGCCGAAAGTCTAGGGTCAATCTCTTTTTCGGGACAGTCGCACTTTCCCTCGTTGAGATTTTTTCCGCATTTAGCGCATATACCCTTGCAGTCCTCTTTGCACAAATGCTTCATCGGAAGACTGACAATCACCTCTGAATACACAAGCTCGTCTATATCAAGCTTCATATCGGGGACAAGCAAAATGCTTTCGCTGTCCTCCCCCTCTATTGAAGGAGCGAGTGATTTGTTTAGTCTCAGAGTATATTTGCTTACGGCGGGGGCGCCGCAGCGGTCGCACGGAGCGTCGTATTCATAAGAAATCTCCGCGTTTAGCTCCACAAGACTTGCTTTGTTGGAAACAGAGCCGCTGATTTTAACAGGCTTTTTGAGCGGATAAATGCCCGAAAAATCAACATTACTTAAATCCAACGAATACTCAATCGGTAAAGAAGAATTTTCATTGACAAAAACATGTTTTAAATCAATAACCATACTTCCACCTCTATCGTCACAAAGATTATTATATCGTTATCTTGCCTCTTTGTCAAGATTTTATTTAA
>JAEDNG010000048.1 GCA_016302625.1 Clostridiaceae bacterium | reverse complement strand
CCAATTCGGCGACCTGCTTTGCCGCGACCGCCGTATTTACCGCCTCTACAGGCTCAAAGCCATGCTCTCTTATATATTTGGCGCACTGACCGAGCGCCTGCGGATGGCTTATTACTTTTTTTACCTCGTCCATTGTAGTACCCTTTACGGCAAGAAGATTTTGCACGACCTCAATATCGTAAATACCGTTTATATAAAGCGAACCGAAAAAGGTCAAATCCATTACCTGTATAACGTCTCCGTTATGGCTGTTTTCAATCGGCAGTACCGCACAGTCGCTTTCTCCGTTTAAAACCGAATCGTATGCCGCCTTAAAATCGCCGTAAGGAATAGCCTTAGCGTCGGGGAAAACACGCATTGCGGCGATATTCGCAAACGCGCCCTCAACCCCGCTGTAGGCTACCCGCATACCCTCAAGCAATCTGTGCTGATACGCCTTTGAAATGTCCATATTATTTTGCAGAAAGCTTACAAAATAGGGTTTAAGCGTTTCATTTTCAACAAGGGCGGAATTGCGTTTTATAACCTCCGCCTCGCGCGCCGCGTCGGTCACGCGCAGTCCGTTAGCCTTTTTGTACTCGGCGACGGTTTTTGCCGCCTCCATACGCTTTTCAAAAAGCTTTGCCATTTCTTTGTCTATCTCGTTAATCTGCTGTCTTGCTTTTTCTAAATCAGTCATAACCGTCTCCGTTATTTGTATTCTTCAATAAGCGCCTTGAATTTGGGTAAAGCCCGTTCAATCTGCTTTGTTTCCACACAGTAGCAAATTCTCACATACCCTTTACAGCCGAAATCATCGCTCGGGACTAACAAAAGCTCGTACTTTTTCGCCCTCTCGCAAAAGGCGTTCGCGTCCTCCTCGGGTGATTTCACAAAGAGGTAAAACGCGCCATCGGGCGGTACTACCGTGTAACCGTATTCGGTGAGTGAATTTGAAAGCAAATCGCGGTTTTTGCGGTAAACCGTAAGGTCTGGCAGTACGTCCGCACACTCGCCTACCGTATACTGCAAAAGGCTCGGGGCGCAGACAAAGCCTAAAGCCCTGCCCGCGCCGCATACCGCAGCGTATACATCTGTGCTGTTATTAATATTAGGTGAAACAAAAATATAACCTATTCTTTCTCCCGGCAAAGAGAGCGACTTACTGTAGGAATAGCACACAAGCGTGTTATCGTAATATTTCGGAATATAGGGAACGGTTACGTCATAGACAAGCTCCCTGTACGGCTCGTCGGAAATAATATAAATCTCCGTACCGTATTCCATCTGTTTTTTATTAAGTAAAAAGGCAAGCTTAATTATAGTTTCCTCAGAAAAGACCGCTCCTGTCGGATTATTAGGCGAATTAACGATTATCGCCTTGGTTTTTTCGGTCACGGCATTTTCAAGCGCGGCAAAATCAATTTGAAAATCGCTTTCTTTGCATAAAACCTCAATAAGACTTGCGCCCGCTTTTTCGGCAAAAACTCGGTATTCGGGGAAAAACGGAGCTAATACTATAACCTCGTCCCCCGCGTTTACAAGGGCATTAAGCGAAATTGTAAGAGACGCCGCCGCGCCGCAGGTCATATAAATAAGGTCGGGATTTGCATTAAATCCGAATTTGCTCTCAATATGCTCCGCTATCGCCCGCCTTACAGCTAAATCCCCCTGAGCCGAGGTGTATCCGTGAAGCATGACAGGGTCTTTTTCCTTTATTAAGCGTTCCATAGTGTCGGTAACCTTTTTAGGTGTAGGCACGCTCGGATTGCCGATAGAAAAATCAAAAACATTCTCCGCACCTATTTCGGCTCTTCGAAGTTTAGCGTATTCAAAAATCTCACGGATAACCGAACGCTTTTTGCCAAGACCCGCCATTTTTTCGTTTATCATCATTTCACCTGTTTTCAAAATATAAGCCCGCAACACTTGCTGCAAAATAAGCACAAGTGGTTGCGGGCTGTCCGTACAACATATAAAGCGAAAATTCTTCAAGCTTTATGGGCGCACAGGCAGTCCGTCTTATAATAATAAAATCGATAATTTATGTAACCGAACATACCGTTCACCCTTTCATTTAAAAGCTGTAATCAATTTTAACCGATTTTCACCGCTTTGTCAAGATACAAAGCGTAAAATTCTTTAGCGATTTAAAGCTTTAAACTGTTAAATTTTACTCTATCGCCAATTCTTTAATGGAGCGCATCTGATAATCGACGTTTTTAAGCAATTCCGGATTTTTAAGCGCGACCGCCGCACCCTTTACAACGCTGTGGGCAGGGTCGTCAAGCTGATGTATCGGAATACCGAAATAATCTCCTAACTTCTCCGCAAGACCGTTTAACTGCGAACCGCCGCCCGTTAAATACATTCCGTCCGCCGTTATATCCGCCACCAAATCGGGGTCGGTGCGGTTTAATACCTGACGGATAGCCCCGCAGATTACGTCCAGAGTGTCCTTAATCGCGTCATAAACCTCGCCCGAGGAAATTTCAAAGCTTTCGGGCAGTCCCGAAAAGACATTTCTTCCCTTTGCAACTATCGCGACCTCGATATCGCGCTTTAAAGCCGAGCCTATCTTAATTTTAATCATTTCCGCAGTAAGCGCGCCGATTTCTATATTGTATTCCTTGCGGACGTATCTGATAATCTGCATATCAAGGTCGGAAGAAGCGGTTTTAAAAGATTCGCAGACCGAGATTCCGCCCATTGAAATCACCGCGATATCGGTAGTTCCCGCGCCGATATCGACAATAAGCGTGCCGCGCGGCTTTGAAAAATCGAGCCCCAGTCCGAACGCCACCGCAAGAGGGCCTTCGATTACCGAAATGTTGCGTCCACCCGCCGATTCAACAACGTTCGAAAGCGAATGGTGCTGTAATTCCGTAAGTCCGGCGGGTAAAGTCGCCATAATACGCGGGCGCAGAATACGGTTTCCGAACGCCTGCTGCATATAATTTTTAAGCATTGTTTCGGCAATATCGTAATCCGATATAACGCCGCGCTCGATAGGCGTAACACAAACAAGACTGTCCGGCGTTCTGCCTATTGTCTGCTTTGCTTTTTCGCCGAAGTACACCGGCTCCCAGGTCTCGCTGTCGACCGTCACCACATTCGGAAGCTCAAGCACCACCTTGGAGCTTGAAAAAATAACGGTTTTTGAAGAGCCTAAATCTATTCCTATATCAGTAGCCATAGCTTTCCTTTCATTTGCTTTAATACAAAAATTATACCACTGTTATTTACTATTTACCAGCATTATTTCTTCTGCTTTCTGTTATCAGTGCTGTCACACAGTAAACACCCGCCGCGCCCGATAAAAGGAGCTGCTTTGCACATTCGTCAAGCGTGGCGCCCGTAGTTTTAATATCGTCGACAAGAAGCAGCGTTTTACCCTTAGCCTGTCCCGCGGCTCGGTACATTCCCTTAACATTCAGAAAGCGTTCCTTTGCTTTGAGCCCGTGCTGTGAGGGAGCGTTTTTTCGGCATATAAGCAGATTATAAAGCGGCAGTCCCAGCAAATCGGCGATTTTCTCGGCCAAAACACGGCTTTGGTTAAAGCCCCTCCTTAAGCGCTTTCTTTTTAGCATGGGAACAAAGCATACTCCGTCGAATTTAATATCGCGGTATTCGTTTTTAACGCAGAGCGCCATTTGCTCAGCTAAAAACTCACCGATAATCATTTTTCTTGCGAATTTAAAGGAATACACCGCATTTTGCGCAACAGCCGTATTAATAAACGGAGCTACACAACCGTCAAAATGAAATATCTTCCGATTACAACAGCAGTTAGTTTCATTAAGCCCGCATTTAATACAGCGCTTTAACGGGTCGCAGCGGACAAGCATTTCATGGCAGTAATCGCACAGTGCCTCGCCCTCGTCGATTATCGCACCGCATCCGGCGCAGGTTTTCGGGTGAAAGACCGCTTTAATCAGTGCTTTAAAGCTGTTCATAAGCGCTGTCCTCCTTTAAAAACTGTTTAAGCATGGTATACCGCAGAGTTTTTTTATCGTTCGCCGCCATTTCGCGCCATACCTCCTCGCTGCCTACTGCCACAAGCAGCTTTTTCGCTCTTGTCACCGCGGTGTAAAGCAGATTTCGGTATTTAAGCCTTGACGGAATATCAAAAAGCGGCAGAATAACGCAGTCGTACTCACTGCCCTGACTTTTGTGCACCGTCACGGCGTATGCCAGCTCTAACTGTCCCAAATCCTCCGAAAAATATGTAACCACGCGGTCGTCATACCGCACCTTTAATATGCCGCCGCGCTTGTCGATATCGGTAATAAAGCCGATATCCCCGTTAAATACTCCTGTGCCGTACTCGCCGTTGTCGCGTCTAAATTGCAAATCGTAATTATTTTTTATCTGCATGACCTTGTCGCCCGTGCGGAAGAATATTCCCTTATACGCCATCTGCGCCCTTGTCTCCGTGACCGGATTTAAGGCGCTTTGGAGAATATTGTTAAGGTTCACCGTGCCGGTTTCAAGCATACGCGAGGGGCACAGCACCTGAATATCCCGTATCGGGTCAAAGCCGTAAGCCGCCGGCAGCCGTTCGCTTACAAGCTCTAAAACCGTGCGGCTGACGTCGTACCTGTCGCGCCGTCTTAAAAAGAAACAATCCGAATCCTTTTTGGAAAAATCCGCCGGCTCGCCGTTTATAATGGCATGTGCGTTTGTGACAATAAGGCTCTTGCTCGCCTGTCTGAACACCTTTTTAAGCCGTATCGAGGGGAAAATATCGGACGAAAGTATATCGTTAAGCACATTCCCCGCCCCGATTGACGGCAATTGGTCGGAGTCCCCCACCAAAATTATACGGCAGGAAAGCCTTAACGCCTTTAAAAGACTGTCAAAAAGCATCGCGTCAATCATGGAGGCCTCGTCCACTATTATAACCTCGCAGTTAAGCGGATTTTTCTCGTTTCGCGCAAACTGCTGTTTGTCCCCGTCAGTCCACTCAACCTCCAAAAGTCGGTGAATGGTTTTAGCCTCCCTGCCTGTAAGCTCGGTCATTCTTTTTGCGGCTCTTCCGGTCGGCGCGGCAAGCTCAAGCTCCAGATTTCGGTTTTCAAAAAGCTTTATTATCGCGTTGAGCGTTGTTGTTTTGCCGGTTCCCGGTCCTCCGGTAAGAATTAAAATTCCGCTTGAAAACGCCTCGAAAATCGCCTTGCGCTGTAAATCCTCAAAGGTAATTCCGAGCTTTCTTTCAACATTTTCAATTTCGAGCGCGTCAACCGTAACCTCGCGGTTTATATACCGCTTTACCGAAATAAGCCGCGCCGCAATATGCTCCTCGGCGGAATAATAATCGGGAATTGAAAGATATTCCGTTCCGTTTATGCTTTTTGATTTTATTCTGAAGCAATCAAGAAGTCTGTCGCAACAGGCTTCGGCCGTTTCTTCCTTGCAGGAAAGCAAGCGCATCGCGACCTCGATAAATTTATTTCTCGGCAGACAGGTATGCCCGTTCGCAAGGTTTTTTCTCAGCACATATTCAAGCCCTGCCGAAATTCTAAGCTCGCTTTCCTTATCAAAGGAAACATCCTCCGCTATATCCTCCGCCGTCTCAAAGCGAAAATCCAACCCCTCCTCACACAGAACATAAGGATTGGATTTTATAATTTCGGTCGAGTCCGCGCCGAAGCGCTTGAAAATGCTTAAGCACCTGTCGGGCGAGACATTATATTTTGAAAGGAACATCATAATGTCCCTTACGCCGTACTGTTTATTGTATTCCTCCGAAATAGCCTGTGCCTTTGAAAGTGAAATACCCTTAATCGCCGCAAGTTCCTTTGGACTGTTTTGAATTATATCAAGAGAGTCCGCACCGAATTTTTCAACAATCCTGCCCGCGGTACTCGGTCCTACTCCCCTGATGGCACCCGAGGACAGGTATCTTAAAATCGCGGCGGCGTTCTGCGGAGCCTTGCGCTCAAAGCTTTCCGCCTTAAACTGCGGACCGTATGACTGATGAACGGTATACGCGCCGTAAAAAACCGCCTCGTCGCCCTCGTTAAGAAACGGCAAGGTGCCGACGACGGTTATCTCCTCCCTGCCCGATTTTACCTCGGCTACGGTATAGCTGTTGCTTTCGTTTCTGTATGTGATTTTTTCCACCGTACCGGTAAGCTCTTTTACCGAATCAGTTAAAGCTTCCTCCATTTAAAAGCGTCCGCCCCTTTAAGCTTAGTTGTTTTGGTTTAATACCGGCAAACAGTTCCCGATTTCAGCGTTCAATTCATCCGGGGTACAGTAATAAATACCGTATTTTTCCGCTATATACCGACACGCTCTGTCACTTTCGTCACTAAGACCGGTATTTACCGCGATTATACGGTCGCAGTAATCGCCGCCGAGCCATAACCGCTGTTCGGCGACCGACATTATCTGCCGTTCGGCATTATCTTCGGACAAAAAAACCAGCAAATATGTTGCCGCTCTTTTACTCGGCGCTGTAAGCCTTATTTTAAGCCCGTGCAGAAATTCCGCAAGACCGAGCATCGAAAGACACAGCATAATTGCAAGAAGTATGTATTTTACCATTTTCTTCACCCCGATACATTATATGCCCTAAGTGAAAAAATGATAAAAAGCTCC
>JAEDNG010000047.1 GCA_016302625.1 Clostridiaceae bacterium | reverse complement strand
ACGGTGGGACTGGTTTCAGAACTTACTCACCGCCCCGTAAAGCGCGATATTGCAATGACGGGCGAGGTAACCGTCCGCGGCAGAGTGCTTCCTATAGGCGGACTTCGCGAAAAGTCCATGGCGGCGTATACAGGCGGAGTTAAAACCGTGTTCATTCCAAAGGATAATCTTCCCGACCTTGACGAGGTTGACGAAACCGTCAAGGAAAACGTACGCTTTGTACCGGTTTCAAACGTAAACGAAATCATCAGTCAGGCGCTCGTAATAAAACACGATAAGACGGAAAATAATACCGTTGTATACAGTGAAATTTTGCCCGAAACCTCTGTCGGAGCTATCAGTCATTGAACGGAGAAGCTTATGAATTACAATAACGCCGTTTTTGAAAAAGCTTTTGCGACCGAAGCTGAACTTGAACCCTCCGATTTGCCGGAGTTTTGCTTTTGCGGTCGCTCTAACGTCGGAAAATCTTCGCTTATCAACAGGATTTTAGGACGAAAAGCGATAGCGAGGGTAAGCTCTAAGCCGGGAAAAACCGTAACGGTCAACTTTTACAGGGTGGATAATATCCGGCTTGTAGATTTGCCCGGCTACGGTTATGCTAAGGTTCCGTTTGCCGAAAAAAGCCGCTGGTCCAGCCTTATGGAAGGCTATTTTCATTCGGGACGTAATATTAAAATGGCTTTCCAGCTTATTGATATGCGGCATCCGGCAACGGATTTTGACCTTTCAATGCTCGATTTTCTCTCTCAGATGGGTATTCCTTATACGGTTGTGCTTACAAAAGCCGACAAGCTTAATAAGACCCAAACCGCCGAGCGGCTGGAGCTTATAAAGACCGAGCTCGGTGAATTTGCGGAAAACACCGAAATTATACCTTTTTCCTCTCAAAACTTTGAGGGTGCCCAAATTCTGCGCGGTATAATTGAGAACATCTTGAACAAATAATATTTTTTATTGACAAAATTTTATTTAAATGCTATAATTTACTTTGTTAATGGCTATGATGGAGAGAAGTAGTATTATTTTTTGATGCAAAGAGAGCCGGCGGCGGTGGAAATCCGGTCATCGGGTAATACGAATAACACTTCGGAGCTGCAAGCCGAACACATAAAGTCAGTAGGTAAGCCGTATTTGATGCGTTAAATCATGCGACCGCAAGGTTTAAAGTGACCTCTTTGGGTAAATTAGGTGGCACCGCGGATAGCGTCTATTCGTCCTAATGTATTTTGGGATTATAGACGCTATTTTTATTTTTAAAGGAGACTGCCCTTATGAAACACACTGATATTGTTGAAATTTTTCAAAACGGGGATTATTTAGACCGTGAGGTTACGGTCTGCGGCTGGGTTAGAACCTCGCGCGACTCTAAAAACATGGCTTTTATCGAGCTTAACGACGGAACGTCCTTAAAGCACATGCAGATTGTAATTGATAAGGCTCAGTTCGGCGATATTTCGGACTTTATGAAGCTCGGAACCTCGCTTAAAATCGTCGGAACTGTCGTCAAATCTGCTGTTGCCGTCGATTCGGTTGAAATTAACGCTAAGGAAATATCTGTTTTGGGCGTTTGTCCGCCGGATTATCCGCTTCAGAAAAAGCGCCACAGCCTTGAATATCTGCGTACTATTCCGCATCTTCGCGTCAGAACAAATACCTTTAACGCCGTTTTCAGGGTGCGTTCGGTAGTATCTGCCTGTATTCATGAATTTTTCCAGAGCCGTCATTTTGTATATGTTCATACTCCGCTAATCACCGCAAGCGACTGCGAGGGCGCAGGTGAGATGTTTAAGGTAACGACAATCGGTTACAGCGAAAACTATAAAAACGAAGAAGAATACTATGCGGACGACTTTTTCGGCACAAAGGCATCGCTCAGCGTGTCAGGTCAGCTTGAGGGCGAGGTTGCCGCAATGGCTTTGGGTAAAATTTACACCTTCGGTCCGTCCTTCCGCGCTGAAAAGAGCAACACTCCGCGCCATGTTGCCGAGTTCTGGCACGTTGAGCCCGAGGTGGCGTTTGCCGAGCTTCCCGATATTATCGAAATTGCCGAGGCGCTTATTAAGCATATCATAAACACTGTTCTTGAAAAATGCCCAGAGGAGCTTAAATTTTTCGATCAGCATTTTGAAAAGGGCTTGATAACTAAGCTTGAAACGGTCGCGGGTCACGATTTTGCCGTTATGACATATACTGAGGCTATTGAAAGGCTTAAAAGCTCCGGAGTTCAGTTCCAGTATCCTGTCGAATGGGGCTGTGACCTTATGACCGAGCACGAGCGTTATATTTCCGAGGAAATATGCAAAAAGCCGGTATTTTTAACCGATTATCCGAAGGAAATTAAGTCGTTTTATATGAAACAAAATCCCGACGGAAAAACAGTTGCCGCAACCGATCTTTTAGTACCGGGCGTCGGTGAAATCATCGGCTGCAGCGAGAGGGAAGCCGACCTTGACAAGCTGCTCGACGCGATGAAAGCCCGTAATATGACTCTTGACGAGTATGAGCATTATATCTCTCTGCGCCGTTTCGGCTCTGTTCCGCACAGCGGCTTCGGTTTAGGCCTTGAACGCATAATCATGTATGTCACGGGCGTTTCAAATATCAGGGACGTTATCCTTTATCCGCGCACAGTCGGAAATATATCATAATATAGTAGGGGAGAACCGACATGGAAAAATACACTTCAAAGCTAAACGAATTTGACACCCAAAACGCTATATCCTTTGTAAAGACAAAATTTTCCGCAGAGCTTTGCGATTCGCTCGATTTATCGAGAGTTTCAGCGCCCTTGTTTGTGAAAAAGGGAAGCGGTATTAACGACGATTTAAACGGAGTTGAACGTCCTGTTGAGTTTGACATTAAGGAAACAGGAGAAATCGCCGAGGTTGTCCACAGCCTTGCAAAATGGAAGCGTATGGCGTTAATGCGCTACGGTTTTCCGTTACATACCGGGCTTTACACCGATATGAACGCAATCCGCCGAGATGAAATATGCGATAATATCCACTCAATTTACGTTGACCAGTGGGATTGGGAAAAAGTAATATCGGCCGAGGACCGTACTGAGGATTATCTTAAGGCTACTGTCAGGAGCATTTACGGCGCGGTTCTGCGCACGGCGCGTGCCGTAGAAGCAAAATATAGCTGTCTTGACTGTTATCTCCCGGATTTTATAAGCTTTGTCACAACACGTGAGCTTGAAGAAAAATATCCCGAGCTTACTGCCAAGGAGCGCGAGAACATCGCCGCAAAAGAGTACGGCGCGGTATTTATCATGAAAATCGGCGGCAGACTTAAAAACGGTGAAAAGCATGACGGAAGAGCCCCCGATTATGACGATTGGGAGTTAAACGGCGATATTGTTATTTACAACCGTGTTCTTGACAGTGCTTTTGAAATTTCTTCAATGGGAATAAGAGTTGACCGCGAAAGCCTGATATCCCAGTTAAAGGCTGAAAATGCCGAAGAAAGACTTAATTTTGAGTTTCACAAGCTGTTGGTTTCCGGTGCTTTACCTCTGACAATCGGCGGAGGAATAGGGCAGTCGCGCCTTTGCATGCTTCTTTTGCAGAAGGCTCATATCGGCGAGGTACAGGTTTCCGTGTGGCCGGAAAAGGAAATCCGAAAATGTAAAACCGCCGGAATAAGCTTGCTATCATTTTAATTTGTAAGAGGAGAGTTCCTTTAAATGAAAAACAGATATTTGTTATTTTTTCTGTCTGTTATTTTTGATTTTTTTGCGGGTGCTTTATCTTTTTTGCTTTCTTTCAAAATCCTCGGTCTTTCTTTTCTGTATAAAGGTGAGGATTTATTCCTTTTTTCGGTTTTTGCCGGTCCGTCGCTTCTCGTATTTTCATTTTACATATTCAGAATATACAGTGTGTTGTGGCGCTTTTCCCGGCTTTCGGAGCTCGCAAGGATTTTTGCCGGTGTAATCATGGCTTCCGGCGCGCTTTTTATTTCCCAGATGGCGGTTTTCAGCGAAACCTATAATTTTTCTATCGCTTTGGTGACCTTTTTCCTTACCTGTCTTTGTACGGTCGTTCTCAGGCTTTGCATCAAAAAAATAACACTTAAGTTTATGGAAAAAAACAGTTCCGATAATAAAATAATTGCTTCAGCGCTTGACGGAAATATTATGATAATCGGTGCAGGCAGTGCTGCGTCAATGATCATAAACGAAATCGAGGCTCATAACCGTTTTAAAGACTGTAAAATCAAATGTGTTATTGACGATGATCCCGCTAAAAAAGGCACATATATTTCCGGAATTAAGGTCGTCGGCGACAGAAATACTATTCTGGAATATGTCGATAAATATAATATTGATACAATTCTCTTTGCGATTCCGAGCTGTAACAACGATCAGAAATTTGAAATTCTTAATATTTGCCAGCAAACCGATTGTGAGCTGAAAATCATTCCGTCGATATATCAGTTAATTGACGGCGGCGCGAATGGACTTGCTTCTAAAATACGAAAGGTTGAAATTGAGGATCTTTTGGGACGCGAGCCAATAACCCTTGATATTAACCGAATTATGGACTATGTCGCGGGAAAAGTTGTGCTTGTAACAGGAGGCGGCGGTACGATAGGTAGCGAGCTTTGCCGTCAGATTTCCGACCATTGTCCCAAAAGGCTTATAATATTCGACATTTACGAAAACAACGCTTATGACATACAGAATGAGCTTAAAAGAAAATATCCGGAATTAGACCTCGTAGCGCTGATAGGTTCCGTAAGGGACAGCAAGCGGCTTGACTGCGTTTTCAAAAAGTACAAGCCTGATATCGTATATCACGCGGCGGCTCATAAACATGTGCCGCTTATGGAGGACAGTCCTAACGAAACTATTAAAAATAATGTTTTCGGCACTCTTAAAACGGCTCAGTGCGCAGATAAATACGGTGTGCAGAAATTTGTTCTTATTTCGACTGATAAAGCCGTTAATCCTACAAATATTATGGGCGCCAGTAAGCGTATTTGCGAAATGATTATTCAAGCATATAACAACCGTTCTGATACTGAGTTTGTTGCCGTAAGATTCGGTAATGTTCTAGGCAGCAACGGCAGCGTTATACCTCTGTTTAAAAAACAGATTGAGGCCGGCGGTCCCGTAACGGTCACAGACCCCAACATAATCCGTTATTTTATGACTATTCCCGAAGCTGTAACGCTCGTGCTTCAGGCGGGAGCTTCGGCAAAAGGCGGCGAAATCTTCGTTCTCGATATGGGTAAGCCTGTTAAAATTTTAACACTCGCTGAAAACCTGATTAGATTATCCGGATTTACTCCGTATAAAGACATTAAAATTGAATTCATCGGATTAAGACCGGGTGAAAAGCTGTATGAGGAGATGCTTATGGCTGAGGAAGGCCTTACCGAAACCGAAAACAGCATGATACACATTGGAAAGCCTATTGAGTTTGATGAACAGGAGCTCTTTAAAACGCTTGAAGTTATGAAAAATAATATGTATAACGACAGCGCGGATATCAGATTACTTGTTCATAAAATTGTGCCTACATATCATTATTCTTACGAATCAGACAAAGTTAAATCACAAGCATAACATTAAATGAAACGCTGAAGTTTACTTAAGATAAATTTCGGCGTTTTATTTGTTTAAGATATCATCTGAGATTATATAATAGCACCTAACTGTAAATAATGCTCTGAATGTCCTGTACTTAATTTCTCCCCTTAATTATACTAAATATTCATTTAGTATAATTCGCAGAACCGTCACGGCGTACCGCTCTTATATCGTGACTTCCCTTTGCGAATTACTCGCCCTACGGGTACTAAATGTCAGTTTCGCGCTATTCGGGGCTTCTCACTTTATCAATGGGTGTGCATGTTTTGAGATACACGACTTTGATTAAATCCCCGTAGGCGTACATATTCCAAACGTCATGGCGGGCATTTTATTGCGTATCTGTAAATATTGCTCGGATTATGAATAATTGATAGCCTCGGCGACTTTTTCACAGTGGTCTTTTTTTCCACTTTGAGCAAATCATAATATGAAAGACCGTCAAAAAATGATTTCATAAAATCAGTATTGACCGCTTTTTGTTACTTAGTCAAGTATATATAGTCTGCTAAAATAAGGCTTCCATTTCGTGTCTTATTTTTTTGTATATTTCATCAATATACGCAAAAGCTATTAATGCAAAAGGGGTGAAAATATGTTTGATAAAATATGTCTTATACTTGCCATAATCGGCGGGTTAAACTGGGGACTCGTCGGATTATTTGAATTTGATTTGGTTGCTTGGGCTTTCGGCGGATCCACGGCGATTATAAGCCGTATAATATATACCGTAATAGCACTTGCCGCAATATGGTGTATTTCCCTTCTTTTCAGAGACAGATGTTCCGACTCTTCGTCAGATTAAAAATCAGTGTTATTAAGCCGCAGAGCGTTATCTGCGGCTTATTTTTATACATATATGATATGTAGCGTGAAATCCTCCTTTTAAGCGTATTTGTGTGTAGAATAAGACCATACCATTGGGTATGGTCTTATTCTAACATCATCAGGGGAAAATGTCAAGGGTAGACTATAAGATTTTAAAAAATTTGCGAAAATAAACG
>JAEDNG010000046.1 GCA_016302625.1 Clostridiaceae bacterium | reverse complement strand
TTAAGCCAAACTCGGATAGGCACGGGGAAGCCCAATTTATCCTTTTCGGCGGTAAGCTTAGGTAAAGTTTTTTCTGCGGCTTTACGCAAAGCAAGCTTAGTGGTTTTTGTGTTTACTCTGCAGTCGAGGGGTATAGTCTCGGCTAATTCCAGCACCTTTTTATCAAGGAACGGCACGCGCAGCTCAAGGGAGTTCGCCATGCTGGTTTTGTCGGCTTTAAGCAGAATATCACCCATGAGCCACATATTGATATCAAGATACTGCATTTTGGTGATATCGTCCTTGTCGGCGACCTCCTTGTAAAACTTATCGCACAGAACCTGCGGCGCGGCGGCATGCTTTGCGGTTTCGCTCTTTAATAGAGCGTTGCGCTCTTTTACGCTGAATATTGAAGCGTTTCCGATAAATCGCTCCTCAATCGTCTTTCCGCGGCGGACAAGATAGTTAATTCCGTGCTTTTGCGGCAGATGCTCGCAGATTTTGCTTATAACGCGGCGAACGGCAAAGGGCAGCTTGTCGTAAGCAGTAAGGGTTATCGGCTCTTGATAAATGCGGTAGCCGCCGAACAGCTCGTCCGCTCCCTCGCCCGACATAACCACCTTTACGTGCTCGCTCGCAAGCTTACTTACAAAGTAGAGGGCGATAGCGGCGGGGTCGGCAAGAGGCTCGTCCATGTGGTACTGAATTTCGGGGAAGGTCTCCCAGTATTCCTCGGGAGTTATCACCTTTGAGATATTTTCAACCCCTATTGTATCGGCAAATTTCTTTGCAAAATGGATTTCATTGTAACGGTCGCCGTCGGGACTTTCAAAGCCTACGGTAAAGGTTTTGTCAACCTTTGCGGCTTCTGCAATATAGCTTGAATCTATACCGCTTGAAAGAAATGAGCCCACCTCAACATCGGCGATTTTATGAGCCTTAACCGATTCGCGCACCGCCTTGTCGGTAAGGTCGGCGAAATACTCAAGCACACCGTCCTGCGGCTCAAATTCGGGGCGGAAATAGCGGGTTTTCTCCATTTTACCGTCCTTAAAAGTAAAATAATGAGCGGGCGGGAGCTTAAAGACATTTTTAAAAAAGGTTTCCTCGGTCGGAGAATACTGGAACGAGAGGTAATGCGCCAAAGCCTCCTCATTAAGCTCCTTTTTAAAGTCGGGGTGGTCGAGAAAAGACTTTATTTCCGAGCCGAAAATAAAGCTTTCACCCATAAATGTATAATAAAACGGCTTTATCCCAAACATATCCCGCGCGCCGAAAAGAGAGCGGTCACGTCGGTTAAAAATCACAAAGGCGAACATTCCGCGAAGCTTAGGCACAAGCTCTTTTCCCCATTCCTCAAAGCCGTGGAGCAGTACCTCGCTGTCGGAATTGTTAGAGAAGGTGTGTCCCTTAGTAATAAGCTGTTCGCGCAATTCTTTAAAATTATATATTTCGCCGTTAAAAACAAGCACTAACGACTTGTCCTCGTTAAACATCGGCTGACCGCCCTCGGCAAGGTCGATAATGCTGAGTCTTCTAAAGCCCAAAGCAATGTCTGTATCGACAAACTGACCCGACGCGTCAGGTCCTCTGTGAATAATGCGATCCATCATTTTTCCGAGAACGGTGCCGTCGTCCTTTATAAAATTAGTAAAGCCTGTAAAGCCACACATAAGTTAAACTCTCCTTTTAAGGGAATATTTTTTATTATACACTATAAAAACGGATTTGTCTTTATTTTTTTGAAAATAATTGAAGATAATACGCCGATTAACGCGCCGCTTAATAATGCGGATATAAGCAAAAAGGGAAGATAGCACCATACCGCGCGCCCGAAAAGCACCGAGGCGACGGTCAGCTGAACGCAGTTATGCACCGCCGCTCCCGCTATGCTGAAGCCTATCACCGAGACCGATTTCACACCGGACAAAAGTCTCATTATAAGTATTGACGAAATTCCGGCGGTTAAGGAAAAAAGCAGAGAAAAGGGAGAGGAGAAAAGTAAAGAGGAGAGTAAAATCCGCGTAATATTGACCGCGAGCGCGCCCTTTAAATCCTTGCAGCATAGCAGAAGCAGAGCAATAGAGTTCGCAAGACCTAACTTTACTCCGGGTGCTATAAAGGAGAGGGAAAAAAGACTTTCGATATAACCGAAGATAAGCGCAAGCGACGCGAGAATACCGTAAAGAGCAATTTTTTTCGTCATTTCGCACCTCTACTCTATTTCGGCTATTACCTTATTGGGCAGGCAAATTATGCTTTCGCCCTTTTCGGTTATCGCCTTATGATTTACGCATATCTGGTTTTTGCAGTCGGCTTGCGTGACGCTGACCTTACCGTCCTTTATTTCAACCGTGTTGCCGTCAAGCTTTATTACCTTGTTTTCAAAAAGCGAGCCCTTGTATACAAGCTCGTTATTAACTTTGACGGTGACGGTAGTTCCGGTTCTTGGGCGCGTAAAAATCAATACAGAGGAGACCAATGCCAGCATTAAAACCGATAAAATTATTAAAATATCGCCTTTTTTAAGCATTGTAAGCCCCCTTAAAAGAAAAAAATTTAAAAATAAGCCGTATTTGATTTTAACATATCTTTACAAAAAAAGAAAGTCATTGTATAATAAAACTTATGAGAAAAAATACAACGTTTCCGTTTATGCTTATTTTGCTCCTGCTTTGCGGCTGCGGCGCGGGAGAACAGGACAATTCACAGACTCGGTTTTTGCTTGACACCGTAGCGGACATCACCGCCTTATGCGATGATGAAACGCTAAGCGGTGCTTTTGAGCTGTGCGAAAGGCTTGAAAAGGTTTTAAGCAGAACGGTAAGCGGCAGTGACGTTGATAAGCTCAACAGCACCGACGGCTTTGTTTCGGTTTCCGAGGATACCCTTAAAACGGTTGAACGGGCGGTTTATTTTTCCGATTTATCGGGCGGTAAATTCGATATTACAATCTGTCCGGTGTCTGAACTTTGGGATTTTAAAAATCAGGTTGTTCCAAGCCGTGACGAAATCGCCGAGGCGCTTAAAAATGTGGATTACCACAGTATCGATATAAACGGAAACGAAATATCTCTGCAGGGCAAAAAAATCGACCTCGGCGGAATAGCAAAGGGCTATATCACCGATCGGGTAAGGGAATATTTTGCGGACAGGGACGTAAAAAAAGCGCTTATTAATTTAGGCGGAAATATCGGCATGATAGGCAAATACAGCATTGGTATCAAAAAGCCGTTTGAGGATAGTGTTATAGCAACTGTCGAACTTCAAGACAAAAGCGTTTCGACCTCGGGTATTTACGAACGCTATATAAAAAAGGACGGAAAGCTTTACCACCATGTTTTAGACCCTGAAACGGGCTACGGCGCGGAGAACGAATTAGCGTCTGTAACCGTTATAGGGAACAGCTCGCTTGACTGTGACGCGCTTTCGACCGTGTGTTTGCTTTCCGGTACAGAAGACGGACTTAACATCATTGAAAACACCGCGGACACAGAGGCGGTGTTTATAGACCGTGACAATAATATCACATTAAGCTCAGGGCTTTACCGCGAAAACGGTAAAATTTATTATAAGTAAAGAGGTAGAATTATGAACATATTAAAGGCGCTGTTCGGAAATTACAGCGAAAAGGAAATCAAGAGAATAATGCCTATTAGGGACAAGGTGATCTCCTTAGAGGAGGAATACAAAAGGCTTTCGGACGATGAGCTTAGAAACAAAACACCGGAATTTAAGGAAAGATTAGCGGCGGGGGAGACCCTTGACGACATTTTGCCCGAGGCATTCGCCGCATGCCGCGAGGCGGCTGACAGAGTGCTCGGAATGCGGCATTTCCCGGTGCAGATATTGGGCGGAATTATTCTTCATCAGGGACGTATCGCCGAGATGAAAACCGGTGAGGGTAAAACCCTTGTCGCAACGCTGCCGGCATACTTAAACGCGCTTTCCGGAAAGGGTGTTCACATAGTAACGGTAAACGACTACCTTGCAAAGCGCGACTCTGAGTGGATGGGCAAGCTTTACCGTTTTATGGGGCTTTCGGTAGGACTTGTAATACACGGCATGGACCACGACGAAAAGACCGCTGCTTACAATGCCGACATAACATACTGCACCAACAATGAATTGGGCTTTGACTATCTGCGCGACAATATGGTTATATACAAGGAGCAAAAGGTTCAGCGCGGGCATAATTTCGCGATTGTCGACGAGGTTGACTCGATTTTGATTGACGAGGCGAGAACACCTCTTATCATTTCGGGTCAGTCGGATAAATCCACCGACCTTTACACCGCCGCAAACCGCTTTGCCCTTTCGCTTAAAATGGTCAAGGTCAAGGAAATGGACGACAAGGCAAGCGACGAGGACACGAATTACGACGGCGACTATGTTGTTGACGAAAAAGCGCATACCGCCACACTTACCCCGTCGGGCGTTAAAAAAGCGGAGGAGTATTTTAATATCGATAACCTTAACGATACCGAAAATATCGCTATCGCCCACCACATCAATCAGGCTATCCGCGCGCACGGCGTTATGAAACGCGACGTCGATTATGTCGTTAAGGACGGCGAGGTTATAATTGTCGATGAATTTACCGGACGTTTAATGTACGGCCGCCGCTACAACGAGGGACTTCATCAGGCAATCGAGGCTAAAGAGGGCGTAAAGGTCGCGCGGGAATCAAAAACCCTTGCGACAATTACATTCCAGAACTTTTTCCGCATTTACGGTAAGCTTTCGGGCATGACAGGTACCGCCATGACCGAGGAGGCCGAGTTCAGAGAGATTTACAAGCTCGACGTTGTCGAAATCCCGACAAACAAGCCGGTTATACGCGTCGACGAAAACGATGTGGTTTATAAAACCGAAAAGGCTAAATATAACGCAGTTATTGACCGAATTATTGCAAGTCATGAAAAGGGACAGCCTGTGCTTGTGGGTACGGTAACGATTGAAAAATCGGAACTGCTTTCCGCAATGCTTAAAAAACGCGGAATAAAGCACAACGTATTAAACGCTAAGCACCACGAAAAAGAGGCTGAGATTATTGCTCAAGCGGGTAAATTAGGCGCGGTTACAATAGCCACCAACATGGCGGGACGCGGTACGGATATCATGCTCGGCGGTAACGCGGAATACCTTGCAAAGGCACAGCTTCGCCACGACGGATTAAGCGAAGAAATGATTGTTGAGGCAACCGGCTTTGCCGAAACAGACAATCCCGATATAATTGCCGCGCGTGAAAAGTACAAGGCGGATTACGATAAATTCAAAGCGGAAATAGCTCCGGAAGCCGAGGAAGTAAGAAAAGCGGGCGGACTTTGCATTATAGGCACCGAGCGGCACGATTCGAGACGAATTGACAATCAGTTGCGCGGACGTGCGGGACGTCAGGGCGACCCCGGAACAACACAGTTCTTTGTATCGTTAGAGGACGATTTAATGCGCCTTTTCGGCGGCGAGCGTATCTCCAACATGATGGAGACCTTAAAGGTTGATGAGGATACTCCGCTTGAGAGCGGCATGCTTTCAAGAACTATCGAGGGCGCACAGAAGAAGAAAGAGGGCATGAACTTTGCCGCCCGTAAGAACGTGCTCCAGTACGACGACGTAATGAACAAACAGCGTGAGCTTATTTATACTCAGCGCAACAAGGTGCTTGACGGCGAGACCCTTAAGGACACGGTTATTAAAATGATTGATGAAACCGTCGACGAATACTGCAAGATTTACCTTGCCGACGACGCGGTGCATGACAACTGGGATTTAAAGGGACTGCGCGAGTATTTCCTCGGCTGGATTACAACTCCGGAGGATCTGCACTTTACGCCCGACGAGCTTGGCAACACCTCGCGCGAGGAGGTAGCCGAAAAGCTTAAAACCGAGGCGCATGACAGATACGAAAAGCGCGAAACTGAATTTGGCAGTAATATAATGCGCGAAATTGAGCGTGTAATGCTGTTGCGTTCTGTTGATACCAACTGGATGGATCATATTGATGCCATGGATCAGTTAAGGCAGGGTATAGGTCTTCGCGCCTACGGTCAGCACGACCCGGTTGTTGAATACAGAAACGACAGCTATGATATGTTTGAGGCAATGACAAACACAATACGCGAGCAGACCGCTAAGTTAGTCCTTACCGTCCGCGTCCGCCGTGACGAGGAGGTTAAGCGTGAAAAGGTGGCCGAGGAAACCTCGACCGGAGATAAGCCGCAAACAGTCAGAGGGAAAGGTGTTGTAAGCAAAAACGCGCTCTGCCCCTGCGGAAGCGGCAAAAAATACAAGCGCTGCTGCGGTAAAGGGTTGGAAGATTAAATGTAAAGGGTGGTTTTATGAAATACTTTACCCGATGCAAGCTTTTGCGGAATATATTGACAGGTATCTTAATAGTAATGGGGATTATTCTTGCATTTGATTTTGATACCCTGACCGATAATATACAAGTATTTAATATTGATTTACACTTTTGCATATATATGCTTGCGCTTGCGGTTTTTCTTTTTCTTATAATTACCGTAATTGCGCTAAGCGTAATAATAAAAGACGCGCAAGAGGATCTCGGCGCGGTGATGAATTATTCGTCGGAAAAGCAGTAAAAACAGATAACATAAACAGGTTGTTGCCCTTGTCCTGAAAATCCGTTCACGTTAAAGGAAAACAGCACACAGAACCGTCCCCTGTGTTGCACCTAAAAATCGCGGCTTTGACCGCAATTAATTGAAAAGGATGATATATATGAAAAAAATATTCGCATTATTAATGGCGGTATC
>JAEDNG010000045.1 GCA_016302625.1 Clostridiaceae bacterium | reverse complement strand
GATTTGACTGCTTGATGATAAGAGAAGAGCTGCCGTCTGTTCCGAAGGCTGTAAATGGAGAAATCAACACTCGCACCGATAGCAAGGAGCTGATAGTAGAGGGAGAGAATTTTCGTCATGTTTTCTCATTGCGTAACGGAGTTTGGAAATCAATTTCATTTGGCGATAAAGAGTTGCTCTCGCGACCTACAGAATATAATATCTGGCGCGCTCCAACCGATAATGACAGATATATTAAGGACAACTGGCGCAGCTGGGGGTACGACCGTGCAATCCCCCGTGTAAGAAAAGTTGATTTCACACGCACGACAGACGGTGTGCAAATTGTATGTCGTTTGGTACTTGGCGCTGTACTGCTTGAAAATATTGCCGAAATCACCGCCGTCTATAATATCGATGGCAGCGGACGTATTGAAATACAGCTTGACGGCACTTTGCCCGAGCATCATCCGTTCTTGCCGAGGTTCGGCTTGCGGCTGTTTTTAACAAAAGCGCTTGACAATGTTGAATACTATGGCACCGGACCTTTTGAGAGTTATTGTGATAAGCACCATGCCTCGTATTTAGGCAGATTTAATGCAAAGATAGATGATTTATTCGAGGATTACCTGCGCCCGCAAGAAAACGGAAGCCATTATAATTGCCGCTCACTTACTCTCACGGATGAAAAAGCGTCAGGCATTAAAATCATTGCGGGAACACCGTTTTCTTTCAACGCCTCTCACTATACGCAGGAGGAGCTTGAGCGCACTGCGCATAATTTCGAGCTGAAAAAAGAGGATGAGGTTATCCTCTGCCTCGACGGCGCAATGAGCGGCATAGGCTCAAACAGCTGCGGTCCCGAATTAGACCAAACCTATCGCGCGGTTTCGGATAAGCTTAAGCTTAATGCTTACATTTTGCCAACAGGCTTTCAGAAAAACAGAATGTAATACGCCGTTATTTTATAGACCGCCGAAAATTTGTGTGATAATAAGAGAAAACCTTTCAGATAAGAATTAGGATATAAAAATCTCGAAATCCGAAAGAAAGAACCGTAATGGAAAAAATACCGGAATGGGCATTCGAAAAAGACTGTAAAAACGCAACTCGGATAAGTGACGATAGAGGTTCCCCGTGACCGAAACGGAGATTATGAACCGTCAATCATAAATCGATGAAGATCTCAATCCTGCATTATATAGTTTACAACCGGAGGTATAATTCTTTTGAAAATATTTTCATTTTGTTGAAAATTTGATCATAAGACGTTGAAACATAAATAAAAATATGCTACAATGCTGTTGTCATTTCGGGGAAACGGGTGAAAATCCCGTACGAGCCCGTCGCCGTGAGGCGCAAATAATACACTTATCCCTCCTACCCGATGCCGCAAATCGGGGACAAGCCATTGAGATTTTATCTTGAGAAGGCGGTGGGATAACGCGCCGAGTCGAAATATCCGGGTGACAAAGCCTCGCAAAACAAGCCGCGGAAGCCGGCCTCAAGAGGAAATAATTTTAAGGAGATAGAAAGCAATGAAAAAAACACGATTTTTTAAATCGCTGACGCTTTTCGCTTGTACTGTGCTTATTGCGGCTACCGCACTGTTAACATCCGGCTGCGGCGACAGCAAAACGGCATCGGAGGGGACTTCCTCAACAATAACCGGCAGCGTTTCGCAAAACGCCGCCAAGGTTTTAGGCGAAGGTGAAACCAAATTCGGTTTTACTGTGACCGACGCTGACGGAAACGAAACCACTTTTGAAATCCACACCGACAAAAAGACCGTCGGCGACGCTTTATCGGAGCTTAACCTCATAGCGGGCGACCAAGGCGAGTACGGACTTTATGTCAAAACGGTAAACGGAATTACCGTGGACTACGACAAGGACGGAAAATACTGGGCGTTCTACGTAAACGGCGAGTACGCTTCAGCGGGAGTTGACGCAACCGACATCACAGAGGGCGCGACATACGCTTTTAAGGTAGAATAAGTGTGAAATTAACCGTAAAAGAGACCGCGGTATTAAGCCTTCTCGGAGCAATAATGTATGCCTCCAAAATGATTATGGAGGTTTTCCCCAATGTGCATCTGCTTGGGGTATTTACCGTCGCGATAACGGTCGTATACAGAAAAAAAGCGCTGTATCCAATTTATATATATGTGTTTTTAAACGGACTGTTTTCGGGCTTTTCAACATGGTGGATACCCTATCTCTATATCTGGACCGTCCTTTGGGGAGCAACTATGCTTTTACCGAAAAAAATTCCGGAAAATCTCAAACCGATAGTATACATGTGCCTTTGCGCCGTTCACGGATTTCTGTTCGGAACTCTTTACGCTCCGGCTCAGGCGTTGCTTTTCGGTTTGGATTTTAAAGCAACCGTCGCGTGGATCATCGCCGGACTTCCGTGGGATTTTGTGCACGGGGTCAGCAATTTTTTCTGCGGTACGCTTATTTGCCCGATTATAACGGTATTAAAGCAATCTCAAAAATTTATAATCAATTATTAAAAACATCCGTCTGCAATATTTGGCAGACGGATGTTTTTATTTCACCGTTATTTTGCAATTATTTGATACAAATTGGTTATTTAAATTATTTTTTTAAAAAATCAATAAAGCTGTTGAAAATTAATGGGAAATAATGTATAATATGTTAATAGTTTCCTATTATAAGAAGATTGGAGAATACCATCATGCCAATAAACAGGATGTTCAAAAAAAATGAAGTATTTGCAGAGAAAAATGACCTGACGGACTCCTTTCCTAAAATTACTGAAATGACGTCGGTCGGCATTATGAACGGATATTTTAAAGACCGTTTTGAACTCTGCTACGCAGACGATAAAATGTGCCGTATGCTTAATTACTCTTCATGTGAAGAATTCTTAAAGGCAATCCACAATAATATGGATAACTCTATTTATTATGAGGATTTAAGCCGATTAAAAGGCGAATTCGGAAGTATCAGCAATGTAGGCGAGGAATTCAGCGTCATTTACCGAATGCTCCGCAAAAACGGCAGTCTGATATGGGTGCTTTATAAAGGACGTAAACAGAAGTGCAAGGACGGAAGACTTGCTATATGCGGCTTATGCACAGATATTACGGATATCACCGAAAGGCAGTCACAACTTAAAGAATTCGCCAAAACTCTGAAAGGCAGAAATTCCGAACAATATATACAGGATTTACTGCTTGAATACCTTGAAACCAAAGAGACTCTCCGCGCCCAAAGCAGCGAACGGCTTGACATGATTTACGCATTAAGCCGCGACTATTTTGTTCTGTGGCGGGTGGATTTAAAAAATGATTTAATCTTTTTGCGAAAAAATGAAAACCCGAATACGGCGGTTGTAACCGACAGAAATCAGCAGGTTCCGAGTTCTTATTCCGAAAGCCTTAAAATTTTCGGGGAAAAGTGGGTGCATCCCGACGACCGTAATATGCTTTACGATAAGGCAGGGATTGATAATATCCGCAGACAGCTTAAAACTAAAGAAGCGTATTCCGTCAGGCTTCGCCGTATGGATCATGAAACGAAAAGCTACGGATATGTGGAATGGCGAATAGTCCGTCTTGTACATACTGAGGATATCTGGACGGCGCTTATTGCCGTAAAGAAAATTGACGGCGAGGTTCTTAAAGAGGCGCGTCAGCAGGAGCTGCTTAAAAACGCGCTTAATCAGGCGGAACGCGCAAACCGTGCAAAAACTTTATTCCTATCCAATATGAGCCACGATATCCGCACACCGATGAACGCAATCATCGGATTTACCGGTATTGCCGCGAATCATATTGATAACAAAGAGCGTGTGCAGGACTGCCTTGATAAAATAATGTCTTCAAGCAATCATCTGCTGAGTCTTATTAACGATATTCTTGACATGAGCCGTATAGAAAGCGGTAAAGTGACGCTTCAGGAAAAGGAATGCATTCTCTCCGAACAAATTCATAATCTTGTAAATATGATTCGTCCTCAAATGAGAGCTAAACGTCTGGAATTTTATGCGGATACCTTCGGCATACATGACGAAAACCTGATTTTTGATCCGCTTAAACTCAATCAGGTACTTATCAATATCTTGAGCAACGCAGTGAAATTCACGCCTCCGGGAGGTCAAGTTTACTTTACTATCAGCGAAAGCGATTCCGAAAAGCCGGGCTTTCGCCACTACCGTTTTGTTATTAAGGATACCGGCGTCGGCATGTCGAAGAAATTTTTAGAGCATCTGTTTGAGCCGTTTGAACGTGAAGACTCCTCCGAGGTCAGAAACGGTATCGGAACGGGACTCGGAATGGCAATCACCAAAAATACGATTGATGTAATGGGCGGCACGGTTACAGTAGAAAGCGAGCCGGATAAAGGGAGTATCTTCACTGTCGATTTTGATTTCAAATTACAGGATATTTCCCATATAGAAGAACAGATAAAAGAGCTTAAAGGTCTTCGCGCACTTGTTGTTGACAACGATTTCCATACCTGCGACAGTATCACAAACATGCTGTCCGAAATCGGAATGCGCTCTGAGTGGACAACCTCGGGCAGAGAAGCTGTTTTCCGCGCCCAGAAAGCATACAACGACAGCGACCCGTTCCACAGCTATATAATTGACTGGCTTATGCCGCAAACAGACGGAGTTGAAACGGTTCGCGGCATCAGAAAGGTTATAGGAGATGATATTCCTATTATAATCATGACCGCCTATGACTGGACAGATATCGAGGAAGAAGCAGGTGCCGCCGGTGTGACGGCTTTCTGCAGCAAGCCGCTGTTTATGTCCGACTTGCGTAGGGTTTTGGCTCAGGCTAACCGTTCCGGGAAGAAGAGGGTTGCCCTCTCAAAGCCGATAAAGCCCAATTTCAGCGGAAATCGGGTGCTGATTGTTGAGGACAATGAGCTTAACCGTGAAATTGCCGATGAGATTATGAAAAACAACGGTTTTGAAACGGAACTCGCCTCCGACGGCTCAATTGCCGTTGAAATGGTGCGTAATTCGGCGGAGGGTTATTATGACCTTATCCTCATGGATATACGCATGCCTGTGATGGACGGCTATGAGGCGGCGAGAACCATACGCGAACTCCCGCGCAAGGATGCTACGGAAATACCAATTATCGCAATGACTGCAAATGCATTTGAAGAAGATAAAAAACGCGCCCTTGAGAACGGTATGAACGCACATATCGCAAAGCCTCTTGACATATCCGTACTCCATAGCACACTTGACAAAGTTATAAAAAAAACACTGACAAAGGTAAATTCCTATTAAAACGGAGGAATATGATGACTATTATAGAATTATACAGGGAGATAGGCGGAAATTATAACGAGGTCAACTCCCGTCTGACTAATTCCGCCCTTATTGAAAAATTTATAACAAAATTCCCAAAAGACAATAGCTTTAAATCCCTATGCAAAGCAATTAAGGACGGGAATCGTGAGGACGCATTCCGCGCCGCGCATACCCTTAAAGGAATTTGCCTTAATCTGGGGCTCGGGGATTTACTTTTGACGGTAAATGAAATAACGGATATTCTGCGTCCCGAAACATATAAGATATCCGAAAAGACCGATCAACTTTTGAAAAAAGTCAGATGCGAATATAACAAGACCGTCGATGCTATTAATCTTTATATGAAAGAAAACGCTCATTAATATTCCGCTAAATATTTCTCCGCAAAGTGTACCGCAACCGCACCGTCGGATACAGCGGTTACAACCTGACGCAGCGCCTTTGTGCGAACGTCGCCGGCGGCGTAAACACCGGGAATATCGGTTCGTGTGGTTTCGTCCGCAATAATATATCCGTCGTCATCAAGTAAAAGCTTGCCCCTTACAAAATCCGTCGCAGGCTTTCTTCCAATGCTGATAAATACTCCGTCGCAGTCAATCCCGGTGACATCGCCGGTTTTCAGATTTGTTATCTTAGCTCCTGTAACCCTGTCGTCAGCAGTAAACTCCGTTACTGCGCTGTTCCACAAAAATTCAATATTATCTGCTTGCATAAGCGGTTCGTGATAGATTTTTGTGGCGCGCAATGTATCGCGGCGGTGTATAAGATATACTTTTTTCGCAATTCGCGAAAGATAAAGAGCGTCTGCCGCCGCAGTATTTCCGCCGCCTACAACCGCCACGGTTTTATTTTTGTAAAACCTGCCGTCGCAGTGAGCGCAGTAATGAACTCCCCGTCCGATAAGCTCACGCTCGTTTTGTATGCCTAATTCCTTGGGATTTGCGCCGGTTGCTATTACCAATGTTTTGCCGTAAAGAGTACCGTTTGCGGTTTTTACCTTTTTGATTTTTTGGGTCAAATCAACCGAAACTACCTCGGCATACTCGGTTTTTGCGCCGAAGCGCTCAGCACCGCGCTGCATTTTAATTCCCAGATCAAATCCGTCTATCCCTTCCTCAAATCCGGGATAGTTATCAATAATATCAGTGATAGCCATCTGTCCTCCCGGCGACATTCTTTCTACCGTGACCGTATTAAACCCGGCTCGTGACGCATACAAAGCTGCCGTATATCCCGCAGGTCCCCCGCCGATTATTATCATATCGTATATATTTTCCATAACAAGTCTCCTTTCCGCCGCTATAAAAGTCAGCACTAATAGGTCGCAAAATATCCGATAGCGACAATTTGATTATACATATTTTCCCCCGGTTTGTCCATACCGTTATTCTTTGCGTTAAACCTTAGAAAAATCTCGATATTTTAAAAAAAGTGTTGCATTTTAATCTTGTTTGTGGTATTATAACATGTACTGTG
>JAEDNG010000044.1 GCA_016302625.1 Clostridiaceae bacterium | reverse complement strand
TTATCGTTCATAAACTCCGGCCGGATTGAGTAATACTTGCTTTCACACCCGTAAAGCAGAGTATCGTCGTTAGCGGTTCCCGGCGCTACGCGGTCAAGTGCGTATATCGTCTCGATAATATTGGTGAGTATTCTGTGGGGAAGCGCCAACGAAATATCGCCCGCCGTGGCTTTAAGTGTAGGAACAACGGTGTTCTGCCCCAATCTGTGGTCGTTTGTTCTTCTTCCCCTTATCAAATCACCGAATCTCTGAACAAGCACACTGCCCTTGCCTATCATATTGGCAAGCCTTGAGATGCTTTCGGCGTACTCGGTAGGCTGATTGAAGGGCTCTGTAAATCTTATGCTTGAGAGAATCGCAAAGTTGCAGTTGTCGGTTTTTTTATCGGGGTCGGCGAAGGAATGACCGTTGGCGGTAATTATCCCGTGATTGTTCTCCGCCGATACAAGACCGCCCTTATTAAAGCAGAACATTCTGCACCTATCCTCAAAGGTCTTGGTTTTGTAAAGAATTTTCGGCTCGTAAATTTTATCCGAAAACTCCTTCCAGATCATATCCTTCATTTCTACGCGAACGCCGATATCAACGTAATTTGAGCGCATATGCACCCCGAACGCGCGGCAAAAATCGGCGACAAAATTCGCTCCGCCGCGACCGGTTGCGATTATAATCTTCTGAGCCTCGATAATTTCGCCGTTGGTATAATGCAGAAGATAGGCTCCGTCTGATTTTTCAACCCTTTCACAGTCATAAAAGGCGAACATATCAACGCCGTCCTCAGCAAGCGAGTTGATAAGATTCTGCATGGTAAGATAGTTTTTATCGGTGCCCAGATGCTTTACGTTCATATCAAGCAGACGGAGGTTATTCTGAATACATTTAAGCTTGAGCTCCTCGTTCGACTTATAAACCTTAGGCTCGCCGGAGGTGCAGTATTTATTAAGCACCTTATCAACCTCATCGATATATTTATTCGCGGTGTCGTCGCCCAATTCTTCACCCAGTGTTCCGCCGTATGCGGTGCCGAGGTTGAATTTACCGTCCGAAAAAGCGCCGGCACCGGCGTAACCGCTTGTTATAGAGCAGGTTTTACAGTGAACGCAGGTATTGTTCTTTCCTGCGGGACAGTGCCTGTTTTCAAGCGTGTTTCCGCGCTCGGTTATAACGATTTTTATATCCGGCAGATTTAGATGCAGTCTGTAAGCCGCCATAAGGCCGCCTATACCGCCTCCGATTATTGCGACGTCATATTTTTTTTGTGACATTTTCAATCACCCTTTATTTATTTTGACGCAGAAAATCAGGCTGCGCCTTCTTTCGGAAAACACAGCCCTTACTGCTTTCATATTCTAAACTATATATTCAGATTTGTCAACAGTTATTTTTTACCGTCAGCTTACAGTCTCACCTTTCGCCACTTTCTCGGCGAGCTTTAGCAATTTATTCATTGCGGAGGAATTGACCTTTCCCATATCCATTCCGTCAATTCTGTACTGATACTTGGTTTCACCGGATTTTCTGAATTCAACGGTGCTCGGACTTCTGGAAGTATCCGAATAAGTGAATACTATTGAAATTTCCGGATCGCCGCTTATGCTGTCAACAGTATAGTCGGTACAGGAAAGGGAAATACATTCCTGATAAAAATTCTGGAAGTTTTCGGCTACAAGTTTTGTGCCCTCATAGGTTATTACATAGGTTTCCTCGGCGTCCTCGCTGTCATCATATACGATATCAAAGCTGTATGTTTTTTCAGGCGTTTTTATCGTAAAGTTTGAAAGCTCGTTTATCGACTGCAAGCATACCCACGAAGCATAATAATTTGTCACCTTATAGTCTATGAATGAAAGACTGCTCGCCGCAACCTTTTTTATAAGCTTACAGTCCTTATACCAAACGGCATAATTTCCGTCGTCCTGCAATTTAAAGGAATACGCAAGCGAAAACTTTCCTATTTTAATTTCGGCGGTAAGGTCAGGCTTGTCAAGTCCTAAGCTTTTAAGCGCGGCGGAGGAGGTGTCAAAGGAATACGCACCCGAAACCGAAACACCGCTTTTAAACAGGTCAAATATACCGTCCACATTGTCCGCTATCCGCTTTGTCGGCGAAACGGTCATGTAAGCTGCATAATCGGAAAGATTTTTATCTGTATTAGGAGCTAAAACAAGCTTCTCGGGGAAATTTGCACCTGTGAGAGTAATCGTATCAAACGACGTCAGCGCACCGTTGTCGTCGGTGTAATCCTTCATATCGTCGGTCACGGTAATACCGGCGATCGCGTCGGTAGCCGCAAGGCTCAGCGCGTCAAAGGTAAGGGAGCTTTCTATATCGCTGTCTGTGATATAAATTTTATCATCGGTGGAAAGCTTAATATAAGTTCCGGTATTGTCGGGCGACGCGCCGCCTACCAAAACCGAAAGCTCCGCTCCGTCGTTTGTCACGATATCCGCTTTGACGGCAGGGTTTTCAAGTCCGCATTCCGCCGCGGTTTTAGCCGTGATTTCACGGGTCGCGTCGATTTTCGCCGTACTGCTCGCAATACTCTCAACCGAGGACGAGCTTATAACGTCCTTATCGTACCCGTCAAGATACCATACGGTTTCGGGCTCACTGCTCGAAGTATCTGACGAGGAAGAAGAACTGTCGGTTTCGGCTTCCTTTTCCTCGGAATAAAGCTTAAAGGTTCCGTTTTTATTTGTTACGGTAAGGGTTTTAAAATCGTCCGAATCCATGTCCAGCACGCTTATAGTCTCAAGCTCCGAAACAGAGCCGTCGTCCTCTTCCTTTTCGGGAATAAGCTTTACGACCGCGACCGTACCGCCGGCAAGCACCGCAACCGCAAGAACGGAAGCGATAATCACCGGAAGCCGCGATTTTTTTTGCTTTACGGCTTTTTTTGTGTGCTCTGTCGGGTCGGAAAATACTGTGGAAAAACCGTCGTCACCGTTTTCCGGAGTCTGCACCTCGGGTTCTTCATTTGAAATATTATCCTTTTCGGGAAAATCACTCATTACGCATTCTTTCTCCTAATAAAGATATAGATACCTATTGCGATAGAAGCTATCGGCAGAATAAACATGAATATAATGCGGATTATTCCTGCCGAAGACTCCGTAACCGAATCCGCATAGCTTTCATCGGTTATGGTTTTTGAAATAAAGGAAATTCCGGTATCCTCTGCTCCCACCGCGCGCTCTGCACAGGCAAGGGAAAGATTTTTGTTTGAAACAGAGGAATATTCGTTATACTGGGAGCTGATGTACTCTGTGCTTCCGAAAGCCAAAACATAGCTTGAAATAAGATTGTTGTCGTCATCGTATTCGGACATTACCGACTGAATAACGCCGGCGTATTTCTGCTTGGTATAATTGTCGGCTCCCGTCCAGCCGGCAGTAGTTCCGACCGGCGCCGCAACCACCGATTCAAGGCTTTCCATAAGTGCTGTGACCTTTATCGAGCCCTCGCTTTCAAAGCCTACCGACAAAGGAACATTGTAGCCGGTAATGCAAAGCTGCATGCCGCTTGTTAATTCCTCTTCGCTGCTTGCCGGATAAATACCCATTGTCATCGGGTCGCCGTCCATGTGGTTGTTTGAATTAGTTTCAAACAGTATTCCCTCTCCGACATCAATGCCCCATTGGCCGAGGAAATCGTAAAGATTTGTAAGATACGGCGCTGAAGCGTCGGCAAAGAACAAAAGACCCTTACCAAGCTTGCCGTCGTTATCAAGAAATTCCGAAATCGCGTCCAGTTCACTGCCGATAAAATCAGTGGTCGGACCGGCAATAATAATCGCGTCAAATTCGTCCGATACCGAGCCGATAAGCGTATCCGAAATGGTTTCTATCTCATAGTTGTTGGTTTTTAAAAGCGTCTGATAATCAGCTGTGTAATCGGTTTTTGAATGGCCGGTAATTACAGCTACCTTTTTGGTCTTACTGCTTGTAACATAAGCAATCGCGCTTGTCACCGCGGTCTCGACATTATTTCCGCTTATTGTTGAAGTCGTATAGCCGTAAGCGGCATAAGTGCTGTCCTCACTCATCGCGTATACATCGTCAAAGCCGACTATCTTATAGCGCTCCGTATCTCCTGAACCGGCTGAAACAATAATATCTCCGTAATTAAGCTTCTCGTTTGAGTATTTTGAGGAAATCTCGGTAAACTCGGTCGACTGGGTATCAACATAACGCAGGTTGATTTTATCGTTGTAAGCCGGGTATTTGTCAAGCAGCTTTACTGTCTGCTTGAAATAATCCGAAGCGTCCGAGGTCACGCCGTAAAGATTCTGAGCGTAGTAGCTCATATAACCGCCGGTATATCCCTCGGGCTCAGCGCAGACGATAATGTTAACCTCGGTATCAAGATTCTTTAAATAATCTACGTTTTCCTCGCTCACGGAGTTTTGCTTTGCTGAGGACATATCAAATTCCAGAACAAAGCGGCTTGCAAGTGCGTTTACCAGCACGTTAAGCACAATGATACCCGCAAGCACCGCGGCGGTAATGGCTATCGAATAACCGCCTCTGCGAAGCAAAGCCTGATTTTTAAGCTTTTTCGGCTTTTTAGGCTTCTTTTCTTTCTTTGCCTTTTTCTCTTTTTTGGATTTTTTGTCTTCCGTGCTGTCTGTTACAGCGGTTTCCTCCGGGGTATTTTCCGTAGCGGCGGTTTCCTCGGTTGTTTCCTCAGCCGGAATTTCGGTTTCGGGATTTAAGTTTTTATTCTCTTCCATGTGTCGCACCCTCCTTTATGCCCATCTTCTCTTATCAAGTGAGCGAACGCATAAAAACAGGAACGCGGCACTGATACTTACAAAATACAAAACGTCGGTGACCGAAAAAATATTTTCTCCGAAGTTTTCAAATGCGGTGATAAACGCCGCCTTTTCAATCACCTTTGAAATCCATGAAACATTAATCATGCTCGCAAAATTCGACATATAAAGCACCAGTATGTTGATAACAAGGGTAAGTATCGCGGAAATTACCGAGCTTTCGGTAAGCGATGAGATAAACATACCGATTGAAATAAGCGCGCTGCCGAGCAGCAGCATGCCGAAAAGCGCATAGATATAGGACATTACATTTACCGAAACATAAGTCGCGATGATAATCTCAAAAATCACCGTCGGGGCAAAGCCGATCGCGAAAACCGCCAGCGCCGCCAGATATTTCCCGAGAACGATCGAGGTAAGGCTGACCGGCGCGGTAAGCAGTGCCTGATCCACCTTCTGCCGCCTGTCCTCGCTCATAAGGCGCATGGTCAAAATCGGCATTGTAAACACTATTACGGTGGACATAGCCACAATCACCATTGCAATGTCAGGACTGCCCGAGCTGTAAATAAGCGAAAAATAAAGTCCTAAAAAGAAATAAAACGCTGCTATTACAATAAATCCGACCGGCGTTGAAAAATACGACCGGAATTCTCTTTTAAATACCGCAGTCATTATTCTGTCTCCTCCTTGCTGTCTTCCGTATTAACCGTGACGGTATCTCCGTCCGTAATTTCAATATTTACCTTTTCTTCCGGCTTGGTACCGTCGTTCAGTCCGAGCAGACGTTTTGCCTCGTCGTTGTCTGCGGTTTCGGTAAGGCGCAGGAATATCTGCTCAAGCGATACCTTGTTGCTGGTAAGGGACAAAAGTGTTCTGCCGCGGGCGGCTACACGCTTAAATACCTCTCCGCGTACATCTACGCCGGTTTCAGGCTCGATAAGGAAATCGAACGAGCCTTCCTCCTTACGTCCGAGTGAGGTGACGGATTTAACGCCCTTTACGGTATTAAGCGCGTCAAGCATGTCCTGCTCACTGCAAACGATTCTCGCCACCAGCGAATGGTCGCTTGAAAGCTTGTTTGAAAGGTTTTCGGGGGTATCGTCGGCGATTATCTGGCCCTTGTTTATAATGATAACCCGCTTGCAGACCGCCTGAATTTCGGAAAGAATGTGCGACGAAAGAATTATTGTGTGATTTCTGCCGAGCCTTGCAATAAGATTTCTTATCTCGATAATCTGCTTCGGGTCAAGACCTACCGTAGGCTCGTCGAGTATCAGCACGTCGGGGTTTCCGATAAGCGCCTGCGCAAAACCCACTCTCTGCCTGTAACCTTTTGAAAGGTTCTTTATAAGACGGTTCTGAACATTGTCAATCTTGACAAGCTTTAAAATCTCGTCGATATGCGGCTTTTTTGGAAATTTCACCTTTTTAAGGTCGTATATAAAATTAAGATATTCCCTGACCTTCATATCTATGTAGAGCGGCGGAATTTCGGGAAGATAGCCTATACGCTTCTTCGCGTCCTCCGGGTACTCGGTAATGTCGTATCCGTCGATTACTACCTTGCCCTGCGTTAAGGAAAGATATCCCGTCAGGATATTCATAATCGTGGATTTGCCCGCGCCGTTCGGCCCTAAAAATCCGATAACCTCACCCTTTTCGATGCTAAAGCTTACATCTTTAACAGCGAGGTGAGTACCGTACCGTTTGCTTAGTCCGGTTACTTCAATCATTTGTATTCCTCCATGATAATTTTGTTTCACAGCGTTTTTTCATTCGTTTTTCCCTTTAGGGGACATGGGAATGACTTTAATACTGAATATAATATCAAACAAATTTCCGAAAATATTAAACAAACTGTGAATAATTGCAATTATAGTTATTATAACGCTTTATATAATATGTATCAAGTAAAAAATTCCCGAAGTATTAAACTTCGGGAAAATACCGATTATGAATACATTGAATTTGCCGACATATAGTCGTAAATCATTTTGCCGTGGTTCTGCTCTTCCTTTTGAATGTGGTTAAGCGCGTTACGCACGCTTTCCT
>JAEDNG010000043.1 GCA_016302625.1 Clostridiaceae bacterium | reverse complement strand
GTTGATAAAAAAGGAAATATGTATATTGCCGATACGCAAAATACGCGGGTTCTTATTATGAACTCCGGGGGCGATGTGGTCAATATACTTACAAGACCCGATGAGGTGCTCGAAAATACCGATATGCCTTTTGCGGTAACAAAGGTATTAGTCGATAACAACGACCGCCTGATGGTTCTGGCACCGAGCATTAATTTGGGAGCCTTTGTGTATGACAAAGACGGCGAGTTTGTCCGTTTTTACGGCAGCAATGAGGTTTCCTTGTCAATCGGAGAATCAATTTCCAATTTCTTCAAGGCGTTTCTTTCAAAGGAAGGCAGAAAGAGCCTTATTTCTAAGGTTCCCGCCAGCTTTTCCAATTTTGATATAGACAAAACCGGCTTTATATATACCGTAACCGATACGGCTGAGGATATTAAAGGCGCGGTAAGACGACTGAATTTTCAAAGCTCTGAAACCATCTCGGAGGAAATGGTTTTCGGCGACCTTGAGGTGGGCACCGCGCTTGCTGAAAGCGACAGTAATACAGGAGCCATTACGCAGTTTACCGATGTCGATGTTGATTCCGAGGGCTTTATCAATCTGCTTGATAAGACCGGCGGTAAGGTCTTTCAATATACAACTCACGGACAGCTGGTATCAGTTTTCGGAACCTACGGAGATCAGAAAGGCTCCTTCGCCAATCCCTCGGCAATCGAGTCTGTAGGAAACCGTGTTTATGTTGTCGATTCGATAAAAAACTGCGTTTATGAGTTTGCTCCGAATGATTATGGTCTGCTTTACCGGGAGGCAATCATCGGTCTGAACAATTATGATGTGGATAACGCGCTTGATAAATGGAATCAGATACTAAAGCGCAACACCAACAGTATATATGCTTATGAGAGTCTCGGTCTTGTATACGACGCAATGGGAGACTATCAGAAATCGATGCAGTATTTCAGAATTGCCAACGACGTAAGCGATTATTCCAATTCTTTCGGTGAGTACAGAAGTGAAGTAATGCAAAAATACTGGCCCTTGGTTGTTCTTGCGATTCTTGCAGTCGCGGCGGTTGTCGTTGTTTCGGCGCATTATTATTTCAAGTACACAGAGCTTCCCGAGGGCGAATCTTTCAGCAGAATGGAATCTAAAAACCTACTTCCGTTCTATACTGCTTTTCATCCGATAGACGGATTTGACCAGCTTAAATTCAGAAAGCTCTCATCAATGACCTTATCGGGAATATTTGTCTTTCTGTTGCTTGCCGTCACCACGTTTGCCTATTTCTGTACGGGCTTTATTTTCAACCGAAATCAGGCGGCGGATTATAATACCTTTATGGTTATTTTGCAGACAGTAGGTATGTTCGCCCTGTTTGTGATTGCCAACTGGGCTGTTTGTACTCTTTTTGACGGCAAAGGAAGCTTAAAGGAAATTATTTCGGTAACAGCTTATGCCTTGCTTCCGTTTATTTTAACGAAATTTATCTGCGTTATCCTTTCAAATATCTTTCTGGAGAATGAAGGCGCGTTTATTACCGTTGTGGGCGCTTTGGGTATTATCTGGTCGCTGATTATACTGATTCTTGGATTAATGACCGTTCATCAGTATTCTTTTTCAAAGACCCTGCTTTTTATGGCGGTAACGGTATTCGGAATGGCGGTTATTTTATTCCTTATTGTTTTGTTCTTCACACTGATGCAGCAAACTTACAGCTTTGTATCGTCGGTTATTCAGGAAGCAATGCTGAAATAAAGCAATATGATTTAAAAAAAGAGGTACCTGATATATGGCTGCACATTTCAAAAAAATTATCATAAGTGCCGTTCTCAGCCTGTCAACCGTTGCCTTAACGGTTTTTTATCCGTTTTCCGCAAGCGGAAGTCCGACTGTGAACGCTCAGACGCAGGAAAGCTTTTCAGCCGCCGCGGTAAGCGGGGGAGAGCTGCCGATTCAGCCGGGGGTGACCGCGGAAACCCCCGAATACGATTTCGCTTTCTATCAAAAGGCGGCGGAAAACGAGGACGCAGTATTGTACGCCGATTTGAGGAACGGATATTTCGCTTTGAAAAACAAGGGCAGCGGAAAAGTCTGGTACAGCGTGCCGAATGATATGCTTACCGATGAGATAACGACAGGCGCTAAGCGCTCGGAAATTTTTTCTCAAATTGTTTTGAATTATGTATTTGCGGACGGTCAGTATGAAATTACGGGCGCACAGCATGCCGACAGTTATACCTCCTGCGTAATGGCTCAGGGCGGTATTTCGGCGGAGATTTTGGATAACGGGCTTCGCGTCACATATAATTTTGAAGATATAGGCGTTGTTCTTCCGGTTGAGTACACGCTTGAAAAGGATTATCTTGCTGTCACAATAGTCAGAGAGCAAATCAAAATCAGTGATGGCTGTATTTTAATGGGCATAAATGTTTTACCCTCCTTCGGTGCTGGAAATTCGAAGGACGAGGGCTGGCTGTTTGTTCCTGACGGCTCCGGTGCCGTTGTCAGCTTCAATAACGGCGTAAAAACCTCGAATAAGTATGATAAATATGTTTACTGCGATGAGCTTGCGGTTCCTAAGGAAACAAGCAGGGTCCACGAAGATAACATATTGCTTCCCGTCTTTGCCACAAGGGTGGGGAGCGACAGCCTTACAGGAATTATAACAAGCGGCGACGCGGCTGCGTCTATCGCCTATTTCAACGGAAACAGCGACTGTGCTTACAATTGTATCAGCAGCGTAGTTCATTTTCTGAATTTCGCACAGCGCGAAAATATTATCAAGAATAAGACTTCCTCTAAAATTTCCACCGCCGATTATAATTTAGAAAAATATCAGGTACGTTATTATATGGCTTCGGGAGAAAAAGCCGATATAGCTGGAATCGCTAGCGAATACCGCGATTATCTTGAGAAAGAAAAGGGCTTTTCGGGAAGCGCGGCAGAGCCAACCTTCAATCTAAGCCTTTACGGATTTATTGAAACACAAGCTTCTTTCCTCGGTATTCCGTATACCAAGCATAAGGTTTTGACTACCGTAGGGCAGGCGATGTCGATTTTGGACAAATTGGCAGAAAAAGGCGTTGACAGCGTTACGGTTAAATATATAGGCTGGAGCAATTCGGGTGTAGATAATAAAAAAATTCCTTCTTCCGCAAAGGTGAGCGGAAAAATCGGAAGTATTTCCGATTTTCAAAAGCTTGCGCAGCGCGTTGCCGATAACGGCGGCACGCTCTATCCCGAGGTGGATCTTCTGCGCTACACCGAGAGCGGAAACGGTGTTTTAAAAACACGCGACAGTATAAAAACGCCGTTTCAGGTTATTTCCGCGATGAATTCATATTTACCGTCCAATTTTGAAGTTAATACCAAGGCGTCTTCGTTTTGCTTGCTCACGCCTAATAAAATCACCAAGCTCTCGGGTCGCTATTTAAAGTCTTACCAAACGCTTGATTTGGAAGCGATTTCTCTTTCAACTGTCGGGCGGCTGACATATTCCGATTTTTCCAATAAAAACGCCTTTAACCGTGCAGGCCTTCCGGATATTTACGGCGAGGTTCTCTCCGAGTATCGGAAAGCGGGTATCGAAACAGCTTTCACAAATGCCAACGCATATACCTTTGCCTATGCGGACCGTGTTTTTGAAGCGCCTGTTCAGTCAAGCGGCTTTGACAGCTTTGATTATGATGTTCCGTTTTATCAGATGGTACTGCACGGAACGGTAAATATGACTTCTCCCGCTATTATTCAGTCGGCAAATCCGACCTCTGTTTATTTAAAGAGCGTGGAGTACGGAATGGAGCTGCTGTATAACGCCATTTACGCTGATTCCTCCGCTTTAACCGGAACGGCGTTTGATTATCTGTATAGCTCTGATTACGGTCTGTGGATTGACGACGCGGCTGAGAAATACGCGGAATATGCGCCGCTTCAGAAGCTGATATACAACAGCGAAATAATTTCCAACACGAAAATCGCCGAGGGCGTTAAAAAAACAGTTTATCAGAACGGCGTGACGGTGTACGTCAATTATAACGAAGAGACCGTTACCGCGGAAAATATAAAAATAGAGCCGCAAAGCTTTGCTTACAGGGAGGCGGAATGATGAAAAAAAGGTTTCGGATGTCGCTGACTGCAAAGAACGCATGGACAGGAAGGGCGTTTGTCCTGCTGTTTTACATAGGTTTTATTTTCTTCTTTCTCGCGCCCCTTATTCAATCGATCCGCTTTTCTTTTTCCAGCGTCACAATAAGCTCAGAGGGCTATCAGACCGAGTGCATAGGCTGGAAGAATTATATTGACAATTTCACCGGAAGCGCTACATTTATCGGCAATCTTCAGGCTTCCTTGCTACAGATGCTATGGAAATTACCTGTTATTCTGATTTCAAGTCTGTTTTTAGCCATTTTACTTAATCAGCAATTCCGCGGCAGAACCTTTATCCGTGCGGTCTTCTTTCTGCCCGCGATTGTAGCGTCGGGAATCGTGATTACCATTATCAAAAATGACAACCTCGCGGCGAGCGTGCTTACCGGCAATATGATTTCCTCGGGTTCTGTCTTCAAAAGTGATTTTCTCGGCAATTTTTTGTCTGAATTGGGATTCGGAGAAACTATCAGCGGATATGCCACGATGATTTCCAATCAAATGTTCGATTCGCTTTGGCTTACGGGAATACAGATGATTATATTTCTTGCAGGTCTGCAAAGTATTCCGAGTCAGCTGTATGAGGTTTCAGCTATCGAGGGAGCGACGGCATGGGAAAATTTTTGGATGATTACCATTCCGATGCTTATGCCGATTATACTGGTAAATACGGTTTATACGATTGTTGACACCTTTACCGACAACAGCAACGCGGTTATGCAGCAGGTGCTGTTAAACGTCAAAAATGTCAATCTCGGTTGGGCGTCCTCGATGGCATGGACTTATTTTGCCATTATCGGTGTGATACTGGCGATTATACTGTTCATTTTTTCCTCAATGAACAAAGAGCCGAAATAGCCTGAAAGGATGTGATGAGATGCAGCAATCGTATATAAATTCTAAACAGCACAGGTCATATGTCCTAAAACGGAAAATTTCCTCCGCCTTAATCAAAACATTTCGGACTCTGTTTTTTATCGGTTTAGTGTATTTGTTCATTTTCCCTTTAATTTATTTGTTTGTTACCGCCTTTCAAAGCGCGGATTCAATCAATAACCCGAATGTTATGTGGATTCCCGATTCACTTACGCTTGAAAGTATGAAAACGGCGCTGGAGGTTTTGGATTACGGAAAATCCGTTTTCCTTTCGGCGGTTATTTCGGTCGGAAGCACGGCGGCGGCGCTTTTCTCCTGCTCATTGGTGGGCTACGGTTTTGCAAGGTTCCGCTTTGCGGAGCGAAACCTCGCTTTCGCGCTTGTGATTTTGACGATTATTGTTCCGCCGCCTGCAATCGTACTTTCCTCCTATGTGAATTTCCGATTTTTTGATTTCGGAGGCTTACTTAAGCTTTTGGCGCCGATAATCGGTTACGATCACGTGAATTTAATCGGTTCTCCTCTGACATTTATCCTTCCGTCGCTTTTTGCGTGCGGGCTGAGGTCGGGTCTGTTTATCTTCATTTTCCGCCAGTTTTTTCAGGGAATGTCCAAGGATTTGGAGGAGGCGGCGAAAATTGACGGCTGCGGTCCCTTTAAAACCTACTACCGTATCATTGTTCCGTTAGCGGTTCCTGCGTTTATCACGGTATTGCTTTTCGGATTTATATGGCATTGGAACGATGTTTTTACTTCATCGATGTATTTTATGGGCGACAATCAGCCTATATCGGTCAAATTAAGCGGGATTTATGACGCTCTGAGCAAGGCGGATATTTTTATGACAGGCGCTATGACGCAGAGCGAAATGAGAACCTACGCGGCAGCAGGCTGTCTTTTGACGATTCTGCCACCGCTGGTTATATATATTTTTACTCAAAAGTATTTTACTGAGAGTATTGAAAGAACGGGAATTGTGGGTTAATAATCCGCAATCTATCGGAGGGGTGATAGCGTAGTCGATGTTTAAACCTATTGTTATTCAAATCTTAAAAAAGCAGGAGGATTTATAATGAAAATCAATATGAAGAAAATTTTGACAATCGCAGTTTCCGCAGCATTAACAGGCAGCGTAGCTATTACCGCGCTTGCAGGAACAGGGAAAATTGTTATTGACGATAACGATTCCCCGGTTTACAAAAATTATATCGTTAACGGTGATTTTTCAGATGGTACCACAGGCTGGCATCAGGGTACGCGCGCTGGTATCGACGGACTGTTTGATTTTGGCGGAGCCGCTCTTCCCGCCACAAAGGCTGAGTTTGCCGCCGCTGTGGGAACCAATGTTAACGGCGGAAAAATTGACACGGTTAAAAATGACAGCACCAAGTATACCGGCACGACCTATAACAATCCGCTCTGGTCTGTCAAAGACGTAAGCGGAACCGATTTTGACGAGGTTTACGGCAAAGCGCTTTATAAGAACAACAGTGCAGAGAACGCTTTCCGCGCGATTGTCGATGTAAACGACAATGCAAGACTGGGCGATTACAGCGGCGTTTATCAGGATATTGAGGGACTTAAACCGAATACCCGTTATATGCTCTATTTTGAGGTTGCGACCGAGGAGGCCAACGCCGCCGGTTCTTCAAATGCGGCCATGGTCAAGATTTACGCAAAAAGTAACGGTCTTGTAACCGACTTTACCGCCAATAACAACGGTAATGCGCAGAACGGTTCCGGACTGCTTGACGAAAATAAGTGCTCAACGAATACCCCGTGGACATGGACTTCATTCCGCAAGGAATTCACTACCACAGCGAATGAGGGCGAGGTTTACCGTATCTGGCTGCAGGCAGGCGCCACTTATTTCGACAACTTCACCCTGGTTGAAGCTCCGA
>JAEDNG010000042.1 GCA_016302625.1 Clostridiaceae bacterium | reverse complement strand
AAAAATTTCGGAAAGTCAAATTATTTTTATGTACTTGAAAGTTTTATTTTAAACATGTATAATATGTATTGTTTAAGGTTTTTCTTCCATAATAACATGGGAGGGAAAGCAATGAACAATAACAATGAAAATAAAGACAGCGAAAAATCCGAAAAACGCAGAGCCGAAATTGAGGAAATAAAGGAAATGGGTTCGGTTTCCGCTTTTGACGGCAAGCATAAGATTTACTGCCTTACCATAATAGGTGAAATCGAGGGCCACAATGTACTGCCCGAGCAGAATAAGACTACAAAATACGAGCATGTTATTCCGCAGCTTGTGGCTGTTGAGGAAAGCCGTGAAATAGAAGGCTTGCTTGTAATTCTAAACACCGTCGGCGGAGACGTTGAGGCGGGACTTGCGATTGCGGAGCTTATTTCGGGGATGAAAAAACCCACGGTTTCTTTAGTGCTCGGCGGCGGTCATTCAATAGGAGTGCCGCTTGCGGTTTCGGCAAAGCGGTCGTTTATCGCGCCTTCAGCTACGATGACGGTGCATCCCGTAAGAACGACAGGTCTTGTAATCGGAGTGCCTCAGGTCATGAACCATTTTGCGCGTATGCAGGCGAGAATAACCGATTTTGTTGTGAGAAATTCCAAAATCACGCAGCAACGCTTTACGGAGCTTATGATGAACACTAATGAGCTTGTAACCGATGTGGGCACTGTGCTTTCGGGAGAAAAAGCGGTTGATGAGGGACTTATAGACGGTATCGGAACGCTTAGCACGGTTATAGACAGTCTTTACGAGCTGATTGAGAATAAGTAAATTTCGGTCGGTAAAACCGGCCTACATACTTAAGGAGAATAACGAATGGCAGCGGCTAAAAAGAAAGGAAACACAAAGCGGTCGGGGAGCGCCACCGCGACAAAAATTCAAAACAGAACCGAAGCGAGGGAAACCGCGCAGGGAAGACGGCAGTTAATGTCGGTTATATGGTTCGCGGTCGCGGTTTTTCTGCTCTGTATAGTATTTATAAAGGGTCAGAATGTCTGGCTTGCAATGCATAACGCGATTTTCGGCGTGTTCGGCGTGACGGCGTATTTTTATCCGTTTCTGCTCGGAACCGTCGCGGTGCTTTTCGCAATGGATAAAGTGGGAGGCTCGATAAACGCTAAAATAATTGAGTCGGGAGTGCTCGTCATACTTATCGGGGCGGCGGTGGATATATTTGTTAAGCACGACGTTTCCCTTACCTTTTGGCAACACCTTACGGCGGCGTATGAATCGGGAGCAAAACTACATAGCGGCGGTTTTTTAGGCGCGCTTGTCGGACACCCGCTCTATCTTGCTTTCGGCAAGACGGGCGCCGCAGTTACGGTTATTTTGCTGATTTTTGTTTTCGCGATGATAATAACCGGAACCACCTTGATTTCGCTTTTCAAAACAATGGTAAGACCTGTTAAAACCATATCCGAGCAGGCGGAGACTGCTTATCAGAACAGAATGGACAGAGAATTAGAAGAAAGCGGCGAAAGAAAGCTCAAGGTCTTAAAGGGCTTTAACGTGGATATTCCTGTGGACGATATTCCCGAAAAGCGCAACATCAAAAAAGAAACGCTTGATGAAAAACAGCGTAAGGTTGTTTCCGCTTATTATGACGTCGGGGAGAATAATCCCGATAAGCCGGAAACCAAAAAACCTAAGCCGGAGGTTTCAGACGACCGTCACGACATAGACAGCGCTTTAAAGGCGGCGCGCATGGAGGCTCAGGCTGAACAAACGTCCGAAAAGCCGGAGGAAAAGATAGATTTTAAGGAGGAAACCGAAAAGTTTACCGAGAATCTCCTTAATGACGCTGAAGAACCGGCAGACATTTATAAATTCCCTCCGCTTAATCTGCTTAAGGATACAAAGCCGTTAAATGCCGCTGCGCTTTCGGCGGAGCTTGACAATACAGCGGAGCACCTTGTCGAAACGCTTAGGAGCTTTGGGGTTGAAACAAGAATTGTCGATATAAGCCGCGGTCCTACCGTGACCCGCTATGAGCTCCAGCCCTGTGCCGGAGTTAAAATCAGCAAAATTACAAATCTTGCTGACGATATTGCCCTTAACCTCGCCACGGCAGGCGTACGAATTGAAGCGCCGATACCTAACAAAGCCGCAGTCGGAATTGAGGTTCCGAATAAAGCAAGCGCGGTTGTCGGGGTAAGGGGAATACTTGAATCCCCCGCGTTTTCTTCGGCAAAAAGCAAGCTGACAGTAGCACTCGGACGGGATATCGGCGGCAACGTCGTTGTTACGGATATCGCAAAGATGCCGCACGGACTGATAGCCGGCGCTACGGGCTCGGGTAAATCGGTATGTATAAACTCAATTATTATAAGTCTTTTGTATAAGGCTAACCCGGATGAAGTTAAGCTTTTGATGATAGACCCCAAGGTAGTAGAGCTTGGGATTTATAACGGAATACCGCACCTTTTAGTGCCTGTCGTGACAGACCCGCGCAAAGCCTCGGGAGCGCTCGGCTGGGCGGTTAGCGAAATGGAAAAACGGTATAAAATGTTTGCCGACTGCGGCGTCAGAGATCTTGCGGGATATAACAGATTTGTCGAAAATCTCGGCGACCCCGAGGTTCAGAAAATGCCGCATATTGTAATTATTATCGATGAGCTTGCCGACCTTATGATGACGGCGCCGAATGAGGTTGAGGACTCCATAAACCGCATAGCGGCAAAGGCGCGAGCCGCAGGTATGCACCTAATAATCGCCACTCAGCGACCCTCGGTAGACGTTGTAACAGGTGTTATCAAGGCGAATATTCCGACACGTATCGCTTTCGCGGTTTCCTCGCAGATTGACAGCCGCACCATTCTCGATTCGGCGGGAGCGGAAAAGCTGTTAGGGCGCGGCGATATGCTCTTCAGCCCCGTCGGCTCAACAAAGCCTAACCGTATTCAGGGCTGTTTTGTAAGCGACGAGGAGGTTGAGGCGGTCGTAGAGTACATAAAGAGCGACCATACCGTCGATTACGACGACGACGTTATGGTGGAAATCGAGCGTCAGGCGGCGGTTGAAAAGAAACAGAAAACAGGACTGCCCGAGGACGGACCGGGCGAAGACCCGATGCTTAACGACGCAATAAAGGTTGTTGTTGAAAACGGTCAGGCTTCCACCTCGCTTTTGCAGAGAAAGCTAAAGCTCGGCTATGCGAGGGCGGCAAGAATCGTTGACGAGATGGAGCAGCGCGGAGTAGTAGGTCCGTATGAAGGCTCAAAACCGCGAAAGGTGCTTATTACCAAGGAGCAGTTAATGGAAAAAGAGGCCGGTGAGGATATTTGAGCCGTAAACATTCAAAACGTAATTTAACGATAGCAGCGTTGGCGGTGCTTTGCATTGCTGTGTTCACGGCGGCTTTTGCCGGAAATGCCGTCAATTCTGCTGTCAGCCGGGTTTTTAACTCCGTCGGCAACACGGCGGCGGACGGCTTTGACACATCTAAAGACTTTGTCAAAATAATGGACGTGGGGCAGGGCGACGGTATTTTGATTTATTCAAACGGCTGCTCCGCCGTTATTGACGCGGGGCTTGCCTCCAAAGCTAACGATATCTGCCTTGATTTAGATGGTGTCGGAATAAAGGATATCGATGCCTTCATTATAACCCATCTTCACGCGGATCACGCCGCGGGACTGCCGAGGATAGCCGAGCGGTACAAGATTGACAATCTGATTCTCCCTGAAACGGAGGAAAACGCCGAGGCGGCGGAGGCTGTAAACACAGCAAAACAGCTTGTAGCAAGTCAAAAAGGAAATGTATATACAGCCGTTCAGGGCATGAATTTTGAAATAGGCGAGTTTGAAATTACAATTCTCGCGTATTATGACGAAATGTCGGGCGAAAACAATAAATCCATAATCACTATGGCTGAAATCGGGGGACTTAAATTCCTTTTCACCGGCGACGCAGAGTCCGAAGCCGAACGTGCTCTGCTTGACGAGGGATTAAATGTTGACTGCGACGTTTTAAAGGTCGGTCATCACGGCAGTAATTCGTCAAGCGTTAAGGCGTTTTTAAAGGCGGCAAGTCCCGAATTTGCCGCTATATCGGTAGGGAAGGACAATATGTATTCCCATCCGAGCAAGAAGGTGACCGACGCTTTAAACAGCTGCGGCGCAGAAATTTTCAGAACCGACCTTGACGGAGATATTGTTTTTTATGTTGAAAACGGGAAAATTAAACCTGAAACCGAGCGCTGAATTTTAAAAATCAAATTTTTGTAATAATTATATTTTGATAAAATGCGCAAAATAATCTCGGGAAGTGATTATTTTGAAATTTATGAGGGTTTTATCAAAAAGTTTTTTTTATATATTATTAATTTTTGATATAGCAATTTTTTCTGTTATTATATATCTTGACAAAAATGTAAGTGACGAATATAAAATCAAAAAAGGTGATATGTTAAGTTTTGATACAGTTGTGCCTATAACAGCGGAATATGAGGGTACAAGGCTTTCTCAAAGCAATAAGCTTAACAATATCGGCGAGGAGTTTGACGTTAAATTAAAAGCCTTTGGCGTCATTCCTTTTTCAAGCGTTAATGTTGAGGTAGTTGACGAACTCCATGTTGCGGTTTTAGGAACCCCGTTCGGCATGAAGCTATATACCGAGGGTGTACTTGTTATTGATTTAACTACCGTTGAGACAAAAAACGGTAATATTAATCCGGCGGAAGACGCCGGAATAAAAAAAGGCGATTATATTGTATCTGTTAACGGTAAAAAGGTTTATACAAACGAGGATTTAGCCGCCGCCGTTGAATCATCGGCGGGAAATAAAATGAAATTTGAAATTAAGAGAGACGGCAAAACAAAGTATATCAGTTTTTGTGCCGTATTATCAAAGGAAACCGGCAGTTACAAAATCGGCCTTTGGGTTAGAGACAGCTCTGCAGGAATAGGTACCCTTACCTTTTACAGTCCGGCGACGGGAATCGTGTGCGGACTCGGTCACGGCGTATGCGACGAAGATACCGGAGAACTTCTGGAACTGAATTCGGGCGAGCTTGTGACAGCCGAAATAATTTCTGTGGAAAAGGGAAGCGCGGGAAGCCCGGGTCAGCTTAAAGGTAAATTCACATACAGTACAATCGGGGCTATCGATAACAACTCGGAAAACGGGGTTTTCAGTCATCTGAAAGGCAAAATCAGCCTCTCAAATCTAACAGAGGCAGCGCTTAAACAGGAGGTAAAAGACGGGGAGGCGCAAATTCTCTGTACTGTGGACGGAAGTGTTCCCAAGCTTTACAAATGCCGCGTCAAAAAGCGCAGCTCGGCATTTCTTTCACCGACTCAAAATATGATAATAACAGTAACAGATGAGGAATTGCTCGGCATTACAGGGGGAATTGTGCAAGGCATGAGCGGCAGTCCGATAATCCAGAACGGAAAGCTGATCGGCGCGGTGACTCATGTTCTTATAGATGATCCGACAAGCGGTTATGGCATTTTCGCGGAAAATATGCTCAAAACCGCGCAGAACGTTGTCGACGAGCAGCTGAAAGAAGCGTCGTAGAATATTCCGTTTTTCAAAGCTTTCGCGCGCACCCGAACTTTACTCTGCTCGAGTAATATTAAATACGTCCCATAACCCCACGCAAGTCGGATTGCACTCATTAAAAACAGATTTAGTTGAAAAAAACACGCGAAATCCGCATGCTTCAGCCTTTCTGTACTGTTAGGTACAGAAAGGCGGCAAAAAGAAAGTGGTGGAAGCGGTTAAGGTCAAGGTGAAGAAGAAAGAACCTCATCCTTGAAAATGATTGCCTCGCTGAAATATTCGGTATAGGTCAGTGCGTCCTTTAAAAACTCGCTTGATTCGGCAAACCGTTTATTTGTCCGATGTATTCTCTTGTGTCTTCACTTTTAACTTGAAAGACAAATCAAATAATCTTAATTGCGAAGAAAACAATTGTAATTATGCATTTAAAAAGGTGCATATTCTACGATTAATAGATTGCTCTTTGGCTGTTTAGAATAAATTTAATATAAAATTCTTGAAATCATAGGTTTACTTATTGCAAAACAACAATTATAATAAAACCATAGATGAAATGTGGTGAAGATTTTGGATGCAAAAAGTATAGGTATTACCATTGCAAAACTGCGCCGCAAATGCGGTATGAAGCAGTCGGATCTTGCAAAAAAGCTTAGTATAAGCGATAAAACCGTAAGCCGCTGGGAAAACGGCCTCGGCTATCCTGAAATTACCCAATTCCCCATATTGGCTTCAGTATTCGGGGTTACTGTCGATTATCTTATGACAGGCGAACGCAAGGGAATCACAATTGCCGGCAATATTCTTGCGGATATTGTAAAGCGTGTTGATTGTTACCCCGAAATAGGGATGCTTGCAAATATTGAAGACGTGAATATGTCTGTCGGAGGATGCGCTCCCAATACCGCGATTGACCTTGCTAAAATTGATCGAAGCATACCGATTTCGGTTATAGGTAAAATTGGCGATGATGAGTACGGAAGATATGTACGGTCTGAGCTTAGCCGTTACAACATTGACTGCGGCAGAGTATCGGTTTCAGCCGATAAACCTACGAGTTTCAGCGACGTTATGAGCCTGCGCTCCGGCGAAAGAACCTTTTTCCATGCCAGAGGATCAAACTCTGAGTTTTCACCATCTGACGTTGATATTTCTTCTCTTAACAGTGTTATTTTACATATCGGCTATATCCTTCTTTTGGATAGCTTTGATAAAGAGGATTCCGAGTACGGAACTGTTATGGCAAGATTTTTGCATGACGTTCAGTCACAGGGAATTAAAACGTCAATTGACGTAGTAAGCGACAGCACGGCTGATTACAAGGCAAAAATAATACCGGCACTTAAATACTGCAATTATGCCATTCTCAACGAGGTTGAAAGCAGTATGCTTTCAAATCTTCCGCCCTATGATTCGGACGGTTCGCTTA
>JAEDNG010000041.1 GCA_016302625.1 Clostridiaceae bacterium | reverse complement strand
TGAGACGCAGTGCCACGCGCCGTTTTCTTTGTATAAATCAACTATTTCGCATTGCTTAACGTCAAGATTTTCCTGAAGCTCGACGGTATGCTTCATGTATTCGCTGTATGCCCGTCTGTCTATCTGCGCGCGCAGGGAATGAACAGCCGGTCCCTTGCCGAGATTAAGCATTCGGCTTTGCAGGGTGTTTTTATCCGCCGCTTTACCCATTTCGCCGCCCAGCGCGTCAAGCTCCCTTACAAGATGACCCTTAGCCGTTCCTCCGATTGAGGGGTTGCAGGGCATATTTCCTACCCAGTCGACGCTTATTGTGAACATCACGGTTTTACAGCCGAGTCTTGCCGAGGCTAAAGCCGCCTCAATTCCGGCGTGTCCGCCGCCTATAACCGCGACATCATAACCGCCGGCGTTATATTTCTTTGCTTCCAAAAAGAATTACTCCTTATTCATGCGTTCGATTGCTTTTTGCTGTCTTATATCGTCGCCGATAAATTTATACGCGTCAAAATTCCCGATAAACCGAGAGGCTACCCGCGCGGTATAGCGAGCTTCGATTTCTTTCATCGAAAGATTTGTGTTGACAATGGTCGGTCTGCACGACAGCAGGCGGCTGTTTATCAAATTATATACCGCCGATTTTGAAAAAGCGGTCGGCGTTTCTGCTCCCAAATCGTCGATTATAAGCAAGTCGCAGTTTATCATCGTATCGTAAGCGCCGCGGTTTTCACCGGTGAATTTTTCCTTTTCAAGCTGTGTAAAAAGGTTTTCCGCCGAGCCGTACACGGGTGTAAAGCCCTTTTCGATGAGTCCTCCGGCTATAGCAAGGGTTAAATGCGTTTTTCCGAGCCCCGTTTTTCCCATAAAAAGAAGATTGCGGGATTTCCGCGGCTCAAAATTAATAACATATTCGGAGCAGACCTTTAAAACCGAGGTCATTCGGCGGCGAGGATTGCCCTCTTTTCCGTCTCTGTCCGAATAATAGTTAAGATTGAAATTATCAAACCGAGAGCTTTTAAGCGGCATTTCCTCGGACAGCTCGTTTATCATGATTTCGGCGGCGATTTTTTTTACGCAGCCGCATATCTTGCCCGAAACATATCCCGTGTCCTTACATACAGGACAGTCGTATTCTATATCCCTTACTTCGGCTTTTTCGAGAATAAGCTTTTTTTCGGCGGCAAGAGCCTGCGAGCGTTTTTTTAAGTCGGCGACTGTATCAGCCCCTGAAAGGGCAGCAAGAGCCAGCGATGCGCCTATCGCCGACTGCTCCCTTTCAAGCTCTTTAAGCCGTGGCTCTGCGCTGTAAGCGGCGGCAAGCAGCATATTCCGGCGCTGCTCCTTTTCCTTAAGCGCGTTTTTCTTTATTTCAAACGCCTTTTTGTAGGTTTCTTCTCTTGTAATCATTTTTTCACCTAATCCTTTGTATTAAGCGATTTTTCAAATAAATCAAGGTCAAACGCCGCGTAATTCTCCTCCGCCTGTGACCTTGGGCGTTCCTCGATATCCGACGGAGTTTTGTAACCCTTGCCGTGCCAGCTTTCGATTATTTTAGCGACATACGGGAAAGAAAATTTCGATTTCGCGTCAACACACGCTTCGTATGCGGCGTTAAGCATTTCCTTTGACATTTTCCAGTCGTTTATCCAAAGCATCGACAGCTCGGTTTCCTTTTTGCTCGGTTTTCTGCGCTCAATGCCGAACGCGGAGCAGACAATACTCCACGCCTGCTCACCCATCGCCATTCGTCTTAATTCCTCGTCAGCAGCGGTTATGGAATCTATTCCCTTATTTATCCAGTCAACCGCCGTTGATTCGATAAATCTTATATTCGCTTTATTGTGCGCCGCGGCATACTGCACTATCATAAGTATCAGCGAAACGTCAAGTCCCTCGTCGTCGTAAAGCCATACAAGAGTGCCGGTTTCGTTGGTTTTAAGGTTTCTGCCGAGCTTCATCTGTGTTTCCTGCAATAAATAGCGGATTTTCGCGTCCTCCGCGCCGCGCCGCGCCACATCGGTTCTGTCCGGCTTTTGAGAACGCTTTACGGCTGTCGGCTTAATATCAGGCTTTGCTTTGGACACCTCTTTAGGCAGAAGTATTCCAGCGTCCGCCCAGTAAAGCAAAGCCTCCTTAACTTCATAAAGGGAAACATCCGTGTTCTCGGAAATCTGCTCCTCGCTTATTTCCGACGACATATTCCGCATAACATAAAGCAATACCTTTATATGCTCGCCGCGCGCTAATTTCAAATGCCTGTCCGCCACCTCGGCAGGGACGGTAAAAACCGCTGAAAACGCCGCAGGATTTATGTAATAGTCCATTTTTTTACCTCTGTTTTTTATTATTTACTATTATAACAATTAAAGAGGCGCTTGTAAATAGGAAGTATTTTTTCTTTAGCGATTTAAATTATTAAAGAAAATGCTTGACAAACCGTAAAGCCTGTGCTAATATATACTCAAATAATAACCGTTGAGCAGGATTAGTAACTCCGTCCAAAAGGTTTAAGAGAGCTGTCGGTCGGTGAAAGACAGTACCTTTATCGGAACGAATGGACCTGTGAGGGCAAACCGAGCGTATTTGCGTTAGGGGCGACGGGTGCCGACCGTTATATCGGATAGCGTATGTCTGTACGCGAAAGAGCGCGTCTTTTTAAGATGAATTTAGGTGGCACCGCAGGAATTATAGCTCCTGTCCTATTTTATGGGACAGGAGCTTTTTGCATTTCTAAGACGGCGGACGGTTGTATTTAATCAAAAAACAGAAAGGAAAATCAACATGGAAAAGAAAATTCCCTACAAAACATATCTTGATGAAAGCGAGATGCCGAAGCAATGGTACAATCTGCGCGCCGATATGAAAAACAAGCCGGCTCCGCTATTAAACCCCGGAACACTCAAGCCTATGACGGTAGATGAATTAGAGCAGGTTTTCTGCAGAGAGCTTGCCGAACAGGAATTGGACGATACAACGCCTTACATAGACATTCCAAAAGAAATTCAGGAATTTTACAAGATGTACCGTCCGTCGCCCCTTGTAAGAGCTTACTGTCTTGAAAAGGCGCTTGATACGCCGGCAAAGATTTACTACAAATTCGAGGGCAACAACACCTCGGGAAGCCACAAGCTTAACAGCGCCATAGCGCAGGCATATTACGCAAAGAAGCAGGGGCTTAAGGGCGTTACCACCGAAACCGGAGCGGGTCAGTGGGGCACGGCGCTTTCAATGGCGTGCGCTTATATGGGTCTTGACTGCAAGGTTTTCATGGTTAAGGTATCCTATGAGCAAAAGCCCTTCCGCCGCGAGGTCATGCGCACCTACGGCGCAAACGTAACACCCTCTCCCTCAGATACGACCGAGGTCGGCAGAAAAATTTTAGCCGAACACCCCGGCACCACCGGCAGTCTCGGCTGCGCTATTTCGGAGGCTGTAGAGGTTGCGGTAGGTACCCCCGGCTACCGTTATGTTTTAGGCTCGGTGCTTTCCCAGGTGCTTCTGCATCAGTCGGTAATAGGGCTTGAATCAAAGACCGCCTTTGATAAAATAGGCGTTAAACCCGATATTATAATCGGCTGTGCCGGAGGCGGCTCGAACCTCGGCGGACTTATAGCTCCGTTCATGCGCGAAAAGCTCCGCGGCGAAAACGATTACCGCATTATCGCTGTTGAGCCGGCATCCTGTCCGAGCTTTACAAGAGGTAAGTATGCTTACGATTTCTGTGATACCGGAATGGTTTGCCCGCTTGCAAAAATGTATACCTTGGGCAGCGGATTTATACCGTCGGCAAATCATGCGGGCGGTCTTAGATATCACGGTATGAGCTCTGTCCTTTCCCAGCTTTATCATGACGGATATATAGAGGCAACATCGGTTGAGCAGACCTCCGTTTTCGCCGCCGCAGAACAGTTCGCCCGCACCGAGGGTATTCTTCCGGCTCCGGAAAGCAGTCACGCGATACGCGTCGCAATTGACGAAGCACTTAAATGCCGCGAAACCGGAGAGGAAAAAAATATCTTCTTCGGTCTTACGGGCACAGGATATTTTGACATGGTAGCCTATGAAAAATTCAATAACGGAGAAATGAGCGATTATATTCCAACAGACGAAGACTTAGAAAAAGGCTTTGCAGGAATACCCGATGTAAATCTTTAATATTGAAAGGGCTGACGCAAGTGAGTAAAATCACGAGCGTCAGCCCCTTTTTCGTTTTCTCGTTTTAAAGCGATATCAGTAAGCGATACCCTGAGCGAGCATAGCGTCCGCAACCTTTTCAAAGCCGGCGATATTAGCGCCCGCAAGCAGATTGCCCTCCATGCCGTACTTTTTAGCCGCATTGTAGGAATTGTGGAAAATGTTGACCATAATATCCTTAAGCTTAGCGTCAACCTCTTCAAAGGTCCAGCTGTATCTCATGGAATTCTGGCTCATTTCAAGCGCTGAGGTGGCAACGCCGCCCGCATTCGCCGCCTTTGCAGGTCCGAAAAGCACGCCTGCGCTCTGGAAAGCTTCGATAGCCTCCGGCGTGGACGGCATGTTCGCGCCCTCCGCAACAGCGATTACGCCGTTTTTAACAAGTGTCTTAGCGGAATTTCCGTCGATTTCGTTCTGAGTAGCGCAAGGCAGAGCAATATCGCACTTAATTGTCCAGATGCCGCTGCAGCCCTCGTGATACTCGGCACCGTTTACGCGGCTGACATACTCTTTAATTCTTCCGCGCTCAACCTCTTTAATCTGCTTTACAACATCGAGGTTTATGCCGTTCGGGTCATAAATATAACCGTTGGAATCCGATAGAGCGACAACCTTGCCGCCAAGCTCGGTAGCCTTTTGAGTAGCGTAAATAGCAACGTTACCGGAGCCTGAAATAACAACCGTTTTACCCTTAAAGGAATCATTCTTCATGCACTTGAGCATTTCCTCGGTGTAGTAGCAAACGCCGTAGCCGGTAGCCTCTGTACGGGCAAGCGAGCCGCCGTAGGTAAGACCCTTGCCGGTGAGAACGCCGGTAAACTCGTTGCGAAGTCTCTTATACTGACCGTACATAAATCCGATTTCGCGTGCGCCCGTTCCGATATCTCCCGCCGGAACGTCGGTGTCAGCTCCGATGTGCTTTGAAAGCTCGGTCATAAAGCTCTGGCAGAACCGCATAACCTCTGCATCGGACTTGCCCTTCGGGTCAAAGTCCGAGCCGCCCTTACCGCCGCCTATCGGAAGACCGGTCAAGCTGTTCTTGAAAATCTGCTCAAAGCCTAAGAACTTGATAACAGAAGCGTTAACAGAGGGGTGCAGGCGAAGTCCGCCCTTGTACGGGCCGATTGCGGAGTTGAACTGAACTCTGTATCCGCGGTTCACCTGAACCTTGCCGTTGTCGTCAACCCATGAAACACGGAAGAAAATCTGTCTTTCCGGCTCAACAATTCTCTCTAAAATTCCGTTAGCCTCAAGCTTCGGGTTAGCCTCTACAACCGGCTCTAATGATTCGAGAACTTCTCTTACCGCCTGTAAAAACTCTTTCTCGTTCGGGTTGCGCGCCTCAACGCCTGCGTAAACCCTTTTTAAGTATTCTGATTTAAACATTTTTAAAACCTCCTGACATTAATTTTCCGTCATTAAGAATACTACTAAATTTCGCGTCCGTCAATAAAAAAATTAAGTTTGACTGCATATTTTCGGAAATTTTTAAAGTTTATTCAATTTTTTCTTGCAATTATGCATTTTTATGATATAATTAATTTTATAAATTCAATAAATCTAGACGATGCTTGCAGGAAAAGCGATGCTGCCGAAGGAGTAACACTCTCAGGCGTTCTTTTAAAGAACAAAGACTGTAAGCTGATAGTACTTTGGAGAAGCCCGCCGGAAAAATCCAGCGCGGGTGCCGAAGGGGCAAGGCGTTATCCGCTTAATCTCTCAGGCAAAAGGACAAAGCTTTTAAGTTCGTTTTCGGACTTTATTAATGTTTCTTTTGCCGGATTGTTTTTGCAGTCCGGCTTAATTTATTTAAAGGGGAATGTTTATGCAAGCGTTTTTTGAAAAGCTGACTCAAATCAACGACGCGATCAACGGATTTGTTTGGGTCAAAATCGGACTTGTGCTGCTGCTCGGCACAGGAATACTTCTCACCTGCCTTACGAAATTTTTTCAGGTTACGCATATCGGGCACTGGTGGAAAAACACGATAGGCGGCGTCTTTAAAAAGGGCGGCGACGCTACCAAAAAAACCGACAGGAAGAGCATTTCGCAGTTTCAGGCACTCTGTACCGCTCTTGCCGCTACGATAGGTACAGGAAATATCGCGGGCGTTGCGGCGGCGATTGTCGTCGGCGGTCCCGGAGCGGTTTTCTGGATGTGGGTTGCGGCCTTCTTCGGAATGATGACCAACTACTCCGAAAACGTGCTCGGTATCTTCTACCGCCGGAAGAACTCCAAAGGCGAATGGGCAGGCGGACCGATGTACTATTTACGAGACGGTTTGGGAGCTAAAAAGCACTGCAAGGGTCTTGGTAAATTTTTAGCCGTTCTTTTCTCGATTTTCGCGATTTTAGCCTCCTTCGGTATCGGCAATATGGGGCAGATAAATAAAATCACCATCAATATTCAATCTGCGTTTTTCAGCGGCATTGACGCTCCGAAAGTCGGCGGAATTTCGGTTGTCGCAGTTATCATCGGTTTTTGTTTGATGGTTGTCGCGGCGCTTATAATCTTAGGCGGTCTTCAGAGAATTGCCGCCGTCGCCGAAAAGGTTGTTCCTTTTATGGCGGTGCTGTACATAATAGGCGCTCTTATCGTTTTCTGCTGCCATATTACAAGAGTAGGCGAAATGTTCACAGCAATCTTTAAATTCGCGTTCGGTGTCAAAGCAGTCGCTGGCGCGGCAACGGGTATCGTGATTAAAACCGTAATTACCCAAGGCTTTAAGCGCGGCGTTTTCTCAAACGAGGCGGGACTCGGCTCCTCTGTTATGGTTCATTCGTCATCTAACGTTAAAGAGCCTGTAAAGCAGGGCATGTGGGGCATTTTCGAGGTTTTCTTTGATACCTTTGTGGTCTGCACCATGACCGCTATCGTTGTTCTCTCCTCCGGCTACATTAACCTTGAAACAGGTCTGCCTGCAGAGGGTACTAACGACGCAACGCTTGTCGCTCAGGCGTTCGGAAATATTTTCGGCAAGCCCGGTGAAGTCTTTATTGCATTAG
>JAEDNG010000040.1 GCA_016302625.1 Clostridiaceae bacterium | reverse complement strand
TCACCCGACTGGCTTATTATAACGGTTAAGGTCTTTTCATTTGTAATCGGGTTGCGATAGCGGTATTCACTTGCTAAATCAACATTAGTGGGTATTCTCAGCAACTCCTCAAAAACATATTTCCCGACCATTCCTGCGTGATACGCAGAGCCGCAGGCGATAATTTCTATACGTTCTATTGTTTTAAGCTTTGCCTCGTTAAGCTTCAGTCCCTCGAAAACTATTTCCCGCCCTTTTATTCTGCTGTCTATCGTCTGCTTGACAGCGCGCGGCTGTTCCATTATTTCTTTCATCATAAAGTGGTCGTAACCGCCCTTTTCGGCGGCGGCAACGTCCCAGCTTATAACCGATGCCTCGCGCGCGATTTCATTTTTGTCGGTATCGTAAAGCTTAACTGCGTCGGGGGTTAAAACAGCTATTTCATCGTCCTCAATATACATAATATCCTTCGTGTGTGACACTATCGCGGTAACGTCCGAGGCTATATAATTAGCTTCTTTTGAAAGCCCTATTATAAGCGGACTGAATTTTCTTACCGCAATAAGGGTGTCGGGGCAGTCGGCGCAGAGAATACCCAATGCGTATGAACCCTCAAGACGTGAAATTGTCTTTGCAACCGCCGCAAAAAAATCACCCTCGTAATATTTACTTAAAAGCTGAGGAATAACCTCGGTGTCGGTCTCGCTTACAAATGTTACACCGTCCGATTTAAGTTCCTCACGGAGCGCAATGTAATTTTCAATAATACCGTTATGAACAACCGCAAATTTTTTGTCCGCGCAGGTATGAGGGTGGGCGTTTTCAAAGGAGGGTACGCCGTGGGTCGCCCAACGGGTGTGACCGATACCGATTGTACCATTTACTTTTTCTCCGTTATCCGTTTTATCCATAAGGTTACGAATTCGCTCGGTGGTCTTTTCAATAGCGAAGCTCCCTTTGTCAAGCACCGCTATGCCCGCCGAGTCGTAGCCCCTGTATTCAAGCCTTTCAAGACCTTCAAGCAAAAAGCCCGCCGCCTGTGTTTTACCTGTAAATCCAACTATTCCGCACATAAAAAATACACCTTTCCGCGGTATGCCGGAAGGTGTTAAATCAAAAATTTAGTGCATAAAAAGCACGCCGAAAAAGGCGGAGTGAAAATCCGTCTTGTCAGCACAGGTTCCGTACATACCGTTCAATATATTATTTCTGACATAGCGAGGCGCCTTTGTTCCGGAATTACTTCCGGGTTTTAAACGCCCGTTTACGACATGCCTGCCGTGGGACATCCGCCGAATATTTCGATGCTCCCCATCCTCGTCAACCGCTATGCCATATGTACGGTCCCGGCGCTTGTTTTTACTTAGGAACGGATTTTTCCTTTCATATTATTTTATGGCACAATAACCCGTTTAATACATTTTACTCTATTTTTATAAAAATGTCAATTTTTTGATTTATTTAAATTTTATTGTTTATTAATTGACAGCGATGTTCGAAAAATGTATAATTTAAAAAGCTTGATATGGACGGTGTAACAAATGATTGACAAAAGTATAAAAAAGCTTGTATGCTACGGACTTGAAAAGGAGCTTTTCTCGCTGCGCGATGAAATATATGTCACAAACCGATTACTTGAAATTTTGGGATTAGACGAATACGACTGTGACGATAATTTTTCAAACGTAAATCTTCAAGAGACCTTAAAGGAGCTTCTTGATTTTGCGGTGGAAAAGGGACTAATCGAGGACAGTATCGTTCACCGCGATCTGTTTGATACAAAGCTTATGGGCGCTTTGATGCCAAGACCCTCAGAGGTTACCGACAAATTCAACTCGCTTTATAAGCAGTCGCCAAAAGCGGCAACCGATTATTTTTATACTCTCAGCTGTGACAGCGATTACATAAGGCGCTACCGCGCCGAAAAGGACATTAAATGGGTCGCTTCTACCGAGTACGGCGACCTTGACATTACAATTAACCTTTCAAAGCCCGAAAAGGACCCGAAAGCGATTGCGGCGGCAAAGAACGCGCCCCAAGCGGGATATCCTAAATGTATGCTATGCCGCGAGTGCGAGGGTTATGCCGGACGTATTAATTTCCCCGCAAGGCAGAACCACCGCGTTATACCTGTTACAATTAATAACAGTGAATGGTGTTTCCAGTATTCGCCCTATGTTTACTATAACGAGCATTGCATTGTATTTAATGCTAAGCACACACCTATGGCGATAAACCGCGATACCTTTAAAAAACTGCTCGACTTTGTAAAGCAGTTCCCGCATTATTTTGTCGGCTCAAATGCTGATTTGCCCATTGTCGGCGGCTCAATTTTAAGCCACGACCATTTTCAGGGCGGAAATTATACCTTTGCGATGGCGAAAGCGCCGGTTGAATATCCGCTTACATTTGAGGGCTTTTCCGATGTCGACGCGGGAATATTAAAGTGGCCCATGTCCGTTATACGCCTTTCTTCATCTGATACCGACAGACTTATAGGTCTTGCGGATAAAATACTTAAAGCCTGGCGAGGATATACCGATGAGACAGCCTTTATCTTTGCTGAAACTAACGGTGAGCCGCACAACACGATAACTCCGATTGCGCGCAAAAAAGGCGAAAAATACGAGCTTGATTTGGTGCTTCGCAATAATATTACAACCCCGGAGCATCCCTTGGGCGTTTTCCACCCGCACGCTGAGCTGCACCACATCAAAAAGGAGAATATCGGACTTATTGAAGTCATGGGGCTTGCGGTTCTTCCCTCAAGACTTAAAACGGAAATGTCACTGCTCGAAACCGCGCTCCTTGAAAACAAAGATATAAGAAACGACGAAATTCTATCAAAACACGCCGATTGGGCGGAAGAAATAAGACAAAAGTACAACTGCATTGACAAGGATAATATTGATAAGATTATCAAGGACGAAATCGGCCTTGTTTTTGCTAAGGTTTTAGAGCATGCCGGAGTTTACAAGCGAACTCCCGACGGTATAACGGCGTTTAAAAAATTTGCGGCGAGTGTGAAATAATGTTTATAACTGTTTTTTCTCAGGTTTGTATCCTGATGCTTTTAATAGCGGTCGGCTTTGTCGCGGCAAAGGCGAAAATAATGACCGCCGAGGGAACGAAATGCTGTACCGATATCGCCCTTATAATCGTAACCCCCTGCGTTATTATAAAGTCGCTTATCCGCGAATACAGCGGGGAGATTATGAAGTCGCTTGCAAAGGCCTTTGTCCTTACCCTTCTGGTACAGGTGCTGATGATTTTTCTGAGTATGCTTCTGCTTCACTCAAAGGATAAGGAAAAAGAGCGGGTACTTCGTTTCGGCTCAATTTTCGCAAACTGCGGATTTATGTCACTGCCGCTCCAACAGGTTATTTTAGGCGATGACGGCACACTTTACGGCTCGGCTTACATAATAATGTTCAATCTTGTTGTCTGGAGCTACGGAGTGTTCTTAATAAGCGGGGATAAAAAGTATATCCGGCCCAAAAAGCTGTTTATAAACCCCGGTATAATAGGTCTGCTGATAGGAATAATCATATTTGTTTTTTCCGTACCCATTCCGGATATTGTTTATTCCTCGCTTAATTATCTTTCGGCTATATATACTCCGCTTCCGATGCTTATAATCGGCTATCATTTAGCCCAAAGCAATGTGTTAAACGCATTCCGCGATATCCGCTGTATTTTCTCGGTTTTTCTAAGCCTTATTGTCTATCCTTTAGCGGCGCTCGGTCTGCTTTATCTTATAGGAGTAAGAGGAACTCTGCTTGTTTCAATAATAATTTCGGTAAGCGCTCCGGTTGCGGCTGTCACCACCATGTTTTCCTCAAAATTCGGCGGAGACACCGAGCTGTCGGTCGATATGGTGTCATTGAGCACCGTGCTTTCCTTAGGCACCATGCCGCTTGTTATCTATATTGCTCAGCTTATAGCGTAAAACAACTGCCGTATGCTTTTTGATTGCATACGGCAGTTGTTTTATTTTATCTTATTAATGTCATACGGCGTGGTCTGATATACAAAGTAGTTAAGCCAGTTGGAATAAAGCAGATTTGCGTGCGAACGCCATGTTACAAGGGGCGGATTTTCGGGGTTGTCGCCCGGAAAATAGTTTTTCGGTATTTGGGTAGGCTTGCCCTCGTTCAGGTCTCGGTAATATTCCGCCGCCAACGTACCCGCGTCGTATTCCGAATGACCGGTAATAAAAATCTGTCTGCCCTTGTCTGTTGATATCGCGTAAACACCCGCCTCGTCGGACGAAGCTAAAATTCTAAGCTCCTTCACCGCGGCGATATCTTCGGTTTTTACCGTCGTATGCCTTGAATGAGGCACCATAAACACATCGTCAAAGCCTCTGAAAAGAATTGAGCGCTTGTAATCAACATGATGCGGAAAAACGCCGAACATTTTTTTATCAAGCTCATGTTTCTTTATTCCGTAATGAAAGTAAAGCCCCGCCTGAGCGCCCCAGCAGATGTGAAAGGTGCTGTGAACGTGGGTTTTACTCCATTCCATTATTTCGCAAAGCTCTTCCCAGTACTCAACCTGTTCAAATTCGAGCAGCTCAACCGGCGCGCCGGTTATGATCATTCCGTCGAAGGTTTTGTCCTTTACGTCGTCAAAGGTCTTGTAAAAGGTGAAAAGATGCTCCGCCGAGGTGTTTTTCGATTTGTGACTCTTTGTGTGAATAAGCTCTAAATCTACCTGAAGCGGCGAGTTGCCTAAAAGCCGCGACAGTTGGGTTTCGGTCTCGATTTTTTTAGGCATTAAATTTAACAGCAGTATTTTAAGCGGGCGGATATCCTGAGTTATCGCCCGCGTTTCGGTCATAACGAAGATATTTTCATCGTTAAGCGTTTTTACCGCCGGTAAATCGTTGGGAATTTTAATCGGCATGGTTTACCCTACCTTTATGCTGTCAAGCGCCTGTTTGATATCGGCTATAAGGTCGTCAGCGCTTTCAAGTCCGCAGGAAAACCGCACAAGATCTGATGGCACGCCCGCCGCGCAAAGCTCCTCCTCGGTCATCTGACGGTGGGTAGAGCTTGCCGGATGCAGACAGCAGGTGCGTGCGTCGGCGACATGGGTTTCAATAGCGGCGATTTTAAGGTTTTTCATAAAGGTTTCCGCCGCCTTTCTTCCGCCCTTTAATGCAAAGCTGACAACGCCTGTCGTGCCGTTCGGCATATATTTTTTAGCACTTTCGTAATACTTATCGCCCTCAAGTCCCGGATATACGACATAAGCTATTCTGTCGTCCGCTTGAAGTGCCTTTGCAACGGCTAATGCATTTTCACAGTGTCGCGCCATTCTGACATGGAGGCTTTCAAGCCCTAAATTCAGTATAAACGCGCTTTGCGGAGACTGTACCGAACCGAAATCTCGCATTAACTGAACCGTCGCCTTTGTGATATAAGCGCCGCCTATACCGAAGCGCTCGGTATATGTAACGCCGTGATAGCTGTCGTCGGGAGTGCAAAGTCCCGGGTATTTTTCGGGGTACCTTGTCCAATCAAAGTTTCCCGAATCGACAATACAGCCGCCTACCGCCGCGCCGTGACCGTCCATATACTTGGTCGTGGAATGGGTGACGATATCCGCTCCCCATTCAAACGGGCGGCAGTTTACCGGCGTCGCAAAGGTATTGTCAACTATAAGCGGAACGCCGTGCGAGTGAGCCGCAGACGCGAATTTTTCAAAATCAAGCACTGTAAGCGCGGGATTAGCGACCGTCTCTCCGAAAACCGCCTTGGTATTCGGGCGGAAAGCCGCGTCAAGCTCCTCCTTAGTGCAGTCTGGAGCGACAAAGGTGAAATCAATTCCCATGCGCTTCATTGTAACCGCAAAAAGATTATAGGTTCCCCCGTAAATCGTAGAGGAGGAAACAATGTGGTCACCGCAGGAGGCGATGTTGAATATTGCGTAGAAGGACGCCGCCTGACCCGATGAAGTAAGCATTGCGGCGGTGCCGCCCTCCAAGGCGCAGATTTTAGCCGCCACGGTATCGCAGGTCGGGTTTTGCAGACGGGAATAGAAATAACCGCTCGCCTCTAAGTCAAACAGCTTTCCCATATCCTCGCTTGTAGCGTATTTAAAGGTCGTGCTCTGTATAATCGGCACCTGTCTCGGCTCGCCGTTGCCCGGGGTATATCCACCCTGAACGCAAACTGTATCTCTGTTCAAAACCATCACTCCGGATTTTAAATTTCACAAACACTTATAATAAGTATACTCTTAATTTCGTTTTCGTCAAGTCCGAAGAATAAAAATCAGCGGTTTTATATCAGGTTCGTGTAGCCCATTAAATACTCGTCGATTTCCTTTGCCGCCGCTCTGCCCTCGGCTATCGCCCAGACTACAAGCGACTGCCCGCGCCTTGCGTCGCCCGCGGCAAAAACCTTGTCGGTATTTGTCTTATAAGAGCCTTGCGTTGTTGAGATATTGCTTCTTGCGTCCCTTTCCGTCCCGAATGCGTCGGCAATATAGTCTTTGGGGCCTAAAAATCCCGCGGCGATAAGCAAGAGCTCGCAGTCAAGCGTTTTTTCGCTGCCTGCTATCTCGCTCATGACCGTTCTGCCAGTCTTTTCATCCTTTTTAGGCTCTAAACCGACAGTCACTACCGCCTTAATATTTCCGTTTTCGTCGGGTATAAACTCTTTTACGGTCGTGCAGTAAATACGCGGGTCATTTCCAAAGACAGCAATAGCTTCCTCCTGACCGTAATCGGTCTTGCAGACGCGCGGATACTGCGGCCACGGGTTGCTCTCTGCTCTTGTATCGGGCAATTTAGGCATCATTTCAAGCTGGGTTACAGATTTACAGCCGTGACGGATACAGGTTCCTACGCAGTCGTTACCCGTATCGCCGCCGCCGACTATTATAACATTTTTATCCTTTGCCGAAACAAAACCGTCCTTAAGCCCGTTATCAAGCAAAGCCTTTGTTGTGGATTTTAAGAAATCCACCGCGAAATACACACCGCCGACCTCTCGGTTTTTAACCTTTAAGTCGCGTGGATTGCCCGCACCGCAGCACAGCACCACCGCGTCATATTCTTTTGTCAGTTCTTCGGCAGTTATATCCTTGCCGACGTCCACTCCCGTTTTAAAGACAACGCCCTCTTTTTTCATAAGGTTGACCCTGCGGTCAACGATGTTTTTTTCAAGCTTCATATTGGGTATGCCGTACATTAAAAGCCCGCCTATACGGTCGTCCTTTTCGTAAACGGTGACCGAATGTCCGCGTTTATTTAAGCGTTCCGCACAGGCAAGTCCCGACGGACCCGAGCCTATAACCGCAACCTTTTTACCTGTTCTGACTTCAGGTATAACAGGTTTTACAAAGCCGTTTTTAAAGCCGTTTTCGATTATCGCAAGCTCGTTTT
>JAEDNG010000039.1 GCA_016302625.1 Clostridiaceae bacterium | reverse complement strand
AGATATCCCGCCGGAGTAAACAGCAGTAATATGATTATAAACAGGGTAAGAATTGCGGAAATATTCATAAATTTGTTTGAAAACAGATTTTTGGTTATGACCGTTCCCTCAAGCTTATTGTTATAGCAATGGAAAATCTGGGACATACCTAGCACCCCGAACGCCATGGTCATAGCTTCTTGCACTCCGCTCTTGCTGCCTATCGCAAATGCGACAAGTGTCATAACAGCGATAAAAACGCTTTCAACCGTAATTGAGATAATACCCATGCCGTCAAAGAGTCTGCTTATCGTACGGTACGGCTTTCTTTTCATAACCGAGTTCTCCGCCTTTTCCATGCTCAGCGAAATTGCCGGAGCGCAGTCGGTAAGCAGATTTATCCACAAAAGCTGAACCGCCGAAATCGGAAATCCGGAAAAAATTACCGTTCCGAAAAGCATGACAATAAGCTCGGCAAAATTGCAGGAAAGCAGATAATAAACCGATTTCTTTATATTGTCAAACAGTCCGCGGCTTTCCTTTACGGCGCAAACGATAGAATTAAAACGGCTGTTTGCGATTACGATATCGGCATTCCCTTTAGCTACATCGGCGCCGAATTTACCCATAGCGCAGCCCACATCTGCCAAAGCAAGCGAATCCGCGTCATAAACGCTGTCGCCTGTTACCGCAACAACCTTTCCGTTCTGCTGCCACGCTTTAACAATACGCACTTTATCAGAAGGCGAAATTCTCGCGTAAACCGAATATTCGGAAACTGTATTTTGAAACTCCTCATCGCTTAATTCCGCAAGCTCTTCACCGGTTATCGCCTTTGTACCGTCGGTTAAAATGCCTATTCTTCTGGCGACGGATTTTGCGGTTATAAGATTGTCACCGGTCATCATTACCGTTCTTATTCCGGCTTCTCCGCAGGTTTTTATATCCTCTATCACGGTGTCGCGCGGTGGATCTGCAAGTCCTAAAAGCCCGACAAAGGTAAGCCCGTGTTCAATATCATCAGGGTTGGGATTAGCGGGAATTGTATCAAGAGGACGCATTGCTATACATACAATCCTCAGCGCCTCGTCCGCCATTGAAGCGTTGATTTTTAAAATTTCTTCTGTGTCTACACCCTCACATTTGGGAGCCACAACCTCGGCGGCACCCTTTATAATAGCGAACGGCTTTTCGTTTATCATTGAAATTACCGTCATTGTTTTACGCTCGGAATCAAACGGAATAACGGCGAGCTTCGGAAAAAAGCTTTCAACGTCCTTTTCGGACATGGAATTGTAAGCTAAGCATGCTTTTTTAATAGCGTCCTCCGTTGAGTCGTTTTCAAGTGTCGAGCAGGCGGCGGCAAGCTTTAAAACAAGCAATGGCTTTTCGCCGAGCGCCTCGTTCTCTACGTCGGTTATTTTATCTCCGTCGTATATCTTGTTAAGCTGCATTTTATTGCGGGTCAGAATACCGGTTTTATCGGAGCAAATCACATTTGTTTTGCCGAGCAATTCAAGAGCGCTTGAATCCTTGATGATTATTTTATCCTTAACAATACGCTCAATACCAACCGCGATAACTATGGTAGCTATTGCGGGAAGTCCCTCGGGAATGGCGGCAACGCCCAAAGCAAGCGCGTTTACAAGAACTTTAAGTGTGGTACTTGCAAAATTGCCGCTTGAGAAATTCAGAATCATGCCTATTACAAAAACCACAAGACATACTATAAGAATTGCGATATTTACAATCTTCCCTATTCCGTCAAGCTCATTTTCAAGGGGCAGTGAATTCTCACCCGTCTGCTGTAAAATAGTTGATGTGCGCCCGATTTCTGTATTAAGACCCGTCGCCACCACAACCGCCTTTGCACTGCCGTGCGCCACGCTTGTCCCCGAAAAAACCATGTTGGCGCGGTTTTCTATCGCGGTAATATCTTCAAATATACCGTCTCCGTTTTTTTCAACCGGAATATCTTCACCTGTAAGCGCAGATTCATTACAGCGAAACTCGTTGCTTTCAACAATCCTCGCGTCGGCAGGTATATAATCCCCTGTTTCAAGCAAAATTATATCACCCGGCACCAAAAGAGCCGAATTAAGGGTTTTAACTATTCCCTCTCTAAGCACCGAAACAGAGGGATTGGTTATGCTTTTCATTCTGTCAAGCGCATTGTCGCAGTTATGAAGATGATATGCGCTGACAGCGGCGTTTATAATCACAATTCCGATTATGAGCAGAGACGAAAAGCTGTTGACCTCGTTATACATCAGAGATATAACAAACGAAAGCAGAGCCGTTATAACAAGCACAATAACAAGCTTGCTGTTGAGCTGAGAAAGAAACCTTTTAAGATAAGAAGGCTTCTCAATGCTTGAAATAACATTCTGACCGTATTTTTCAAGACGCATATCGGCGACGCCGTTGGGCAGACCCTTTTTATCGTCCACCTCAAGCTCACGCAGTACCTCTTCTGCGCCCGTGCTGTGCCAAATCATCAAAGCACCTCCAAAGTTTATTTACAAAGCGACATGTAATAATCCTTCATTTGCTTAGCGTCCTCTGCCTGAGTGCCCGCCGATTCGCAGATAAAGGTAGGGTCGCAGCCGTATTTATAGGTCAGCTCCATCACCGGCTCAAAATCAGGCCCGTAAACCGTATCCTCAAAGGTTAAATGACGCTTTTCTCCGCCCGTGGTATACTCGATTTTCGAAAAATGCGAGTGGAAGCATTTAAGCCTGTCCGTGCCGAGTTCGTTTTTTATCGAAATAAATATATTTTCAAAATCAGCGGTAGTTTTAAGAATTCCTAAATCCCTTGCGTTCAAATGCCCGAAATCTATACAGGGAATAAGTCTCTCGTCGATTTTGCAAAGCTCGATTACCTCATGAAGCGTGCCAAGCTGATTTACCTTACCCATGGTTTCGGGACAGATATGAATATGTGAAAGCCCCTCGCTGTCCAAAGCGTCAAGCGCTAAGCGCATTGTATCTAAAGCCAGCGTCAGCGCATCTTCCCGGGAAATTTTACCGCACGAGCCGGTGTGTACCACAATGCGGTTTCCTCCCATGGCATTTACGGCTCTCGCGGAGGCTAAAATGTAATTGACCGAATTTAGTCTTTTTTCCTCCTCAACCGAGGACATTGAAATATAATACGGTGCGTGAAGCGACAGCGAAATACCGGCGGTTTTAGCCTTTTCCCCCAATTGTTTTGCTTTATCCTCTCCGATATTAACCCCTCTGCCGCATTGGTATTCATAACAGTCAAGTCCCATTTTAACGATATAATCGGGAACGTCGAGACTGCTTTTATAGCCTAAAGCCGCAAAGCTGTCGGAATTTCCCGCAGGCCCGAATTTCGGCATAACTACTGCTCCTCCGTATTTTTGATTTTATAAATTTTGAAAACCGCGCGTTCGATTTTGCGCTTAAACTTAAAGCTTTTTGAGCTTTCAAGCTTTATCGGGTCAAGAAGTATTGTCTTAACGCCGTACAGATTGCCGCCCAAAGTGTCGGTAAAAATCTGGTCGCCGACAATCGCAGTTTCACTGCGTTTAGTGCCAAGCCGCCTTAACGCAGACGAAATTTTAAAGGGAAGCGGCTTTAATCCCATGCTGATAAAATCGAGACCTATTTTTTCAGCGAACGGCTTTACCCTTTTTTCCTTTGAATTTGAAAGAATAACAAGCTTAACACCGTTTCCCTGCATTTCAACAAGCCAGTTCTCAAGTCCGTCGGTTAAAACCTGCCCGTGATGGGTGGAAAGGGTGTTGTCTACATCGAGAATAAGACCCTTTATTCCGTATTTACGGAGCAGATTTATATCTATATCCGTTACTCTGTGTAATTTTATCTTAGGCTTTAACAGCATAGCGACCCCTCAATAGAAAAAAGCGGTTTTGCAACCGCTTTTTATAAAACAAATATTAGCGGAACTTTCTTTTACGAGCAGCTTCCGACTTCTTTTTACGCTTAACAGAGGGCTTCTCATAATGCTCTCTCTTGCGAACCTCCTGGATAACGCCGTCCTTTGCGGTCTGCCTTTTAAAACGGCGCAAAGCGTTATCTAAGGACTCGTTTTCTTTAATTCTAACCTGACTCATTTATATTCCCTCCCTCCGCAAAATAGCAGGGGTAAATTAAATAGCACAGCTTATTATACTATAATTTAAAGTCTTAGTCAAGCAATTTAAGCTGTGAAAAGGATAAATTATCCCCTTAAAGCAATAACGTTAGCAACAATCGCCAATACAAAGAAAAGTAATGCGATCCACTTTGTCCAGCGCGCTAAAGACGCGTCAAAGGTTCTTGCTTTATTTTTGGAAAGGAATGTATCGGCTCCGCCGGAGATAGCGCCGTTAATGCCGGCACGGTGACCCTGCTGCAAGAGAACGACCGCGATTATGAACAAAGAAACCAAAATGACCGCGATTCCGATAATTATTTCAACTGCACTCACAGATTACACCTCCATTACGCTAATGACAAATTATATGATAACATAAATTGCCCTGATTTGCAACAAATATTTTGCACAAATCCGCAAATTATTTCACAACAATATTAACAAGCTTTTTAGGCACATAAAGCTCTTTGATAACCGTCTTTCCTTCGACTGCGGATAAAACAGCGGCGTCCTTCTTTGCAAGGGCAATCGCGTCGGGTGCTGTAATATCGGTTGGAACGTCAATTCTCGCCTTAATCTTGCCATTTACCTGAACCGCAATCTGAACGGTGCTGTCAGCACATTTTGACTCGTCAAATTCGGGCCATTTTGCTTCATTCAGCATACCCTCAAAGCCGCACTGCTGCCACAGCTCCTCGGTCATGTGGGGCGCGAACGGATTTAAAAGCAGTAAATAGGTTCTGTACTCTGCCTTTGTTATCGAACCCGCCGCCTGAATATCGTTAAGCAAAGACATAAGCGCCGCGATGGCGGTGTTCATCTTAAGATTTTCAATATCCTCGGTGACCTTTTTGATTGTGCGATGGAAAGCCGCCTCAAGCTCTATACGGTAGCTGTCGCCGTCGGTAAGCTTTTCGGAAAGCGCCCAGACCTTATCAAGAAAACGCTTACTGCCCTTGATTGAGGACTGGCTCCAAGGAGCCGCCTTTTCAAAGTCACCTATAAACATTTCGTAAACGCGCATGGTATCCGCGCCGTAATCGCGTACGATATCGTCGGGATTTACGACGTTTCCGCGCGATTTCGACATTTTCTCGCCGTTTTCGCCCAAAATCATGCCGTGGCTTGTCCGTTTGGCATACGGTTCGGGAGACGGCACCTCGCCGATATCGTAAAGGAACTTATGCCAGAAACGGCTGTAAAGCAAATGCAGAGTTGTATGCTCCATACCGCCGTTGTACCAATCGACAGGGCACCAATATTCGAGCGCTTCTTTAGAAGCAAACTCCTTGTCATTGTGCGGGTCGCAGTAACGCAGGAAATACCATGACGAACCCGCCCACTGAGGCATTGTATCGGTCTCCCTTACCGCGTGACCTCCGCAGTGAGGACAGGTGGTGTTGACCCAGTCGGTCATCTTCGCAAGCGGAGACTCGCCGTTGTCGGTCGGCTCGTAGGAATCGACATTCGGCAGTACCAGCGGCAGCTCGCTTTCGGGCAGCGGAACATATCCGCACTTCTCGCAGTAGACCACAGGAATCGGCTCGCCCCAGTAACGCTGACGGGAGAATACCCAGTCGCGCAGCTTGTAGTTTGTTTTAGTCTCGCCCAAATTATTGTCCGCAAGCCACTTTTGTATGGCTTTTTTAGCCTCTTCAACGCTCATACCGTCAAGGAAACCGGAATTAACCAATTTTCCCGTCGCGCAGTCGGTGTATGGCGCTTTTTGAACGTCCTCACCGCCCGAAACAACTTCAACTATCGGCAAATCAAATTTCTTTGCAAATTCCCAGTCGCGCTCGTCGTGCGCGGGAACCGCCATAATAGCACCCGTACCGTAAGAAATAAGCACATAGTCGGAAATGAAAATCGGAACTTCTTTTTTATTTACCGGATTTATCGCCGTAATACCCTTTAGTCTTACTCCGGTCTTTTCCTTTGCAAGCTCGGTGCGCTCAAAGTCGGACTTTTTAGCCGCCGCCTCTTTATAGGCGCGCACCTCGTCCATGTTTTCAATTTTGTCTGCCCATTTTTCAAGCAAAGGATGCTCCGGAGACATAACCATGTATGTAACTCCGAAAAGGGTATCCGCGCGGGTGGTGAAAATCTCAAACTCGTCACCCGTGTTGGTCGTAAATTTAACCTGAGTACCGTATGAACGGCCTATCCAGTTACGCTGCTGAGTTTTTACACGGTCAATAAAATCAACCCCGTCAAGTCCGTCAAGCAGCTTTTCCGCATAGTCGGTAATCTTAAGCATCCACTGGCTTTTTTCCTTGTGAACGACCTCGCTGCCGCATCGCTCGCAGTGGCCGTTTACAACCTCCTCATTTGCAAGCACGCACTTGCAGGAGGTGCACCAGTTGACCGACATTTTCTTTTTATAGGCAAGTCCCTTTTTAAAAAGCTGCAAGAAAATCCACTGTGTCCATTTATAGTAGGACGGGTCGGTGGTGTTTATCTCTCTGCTCCAGTCAAACGAAAATCCCAAGCTTTTAAGTTGTCTTTTAAAATTAGCAATATTCTTCTCGGTCACTATAGCCGGATGAATATGGTTTTTTATCGCGTAGTTTTCGGTCGGAAGTCCGAAAGCGTCCCACCCCATCGGATAAAGGACGTTGTAGCCTTCAAGTCTTTTTTTACGGCAGACAATGTCGATTGCAGTATATGAACGCGGATGACCTACATGAAGTCCTTGTCCCGACGGATAGGGAAACTCCACCAGTCCGTAAAATTTCGGCAGAGAATAATCGTCCTTTGCGGCGAAGGTCTGCTTTTCGTCCCAGATATCCTGCCATTTTTTCTCGATTTTTGCGTAATCGTAAGTTTTTGCCATTTTTTAATCCCCCTCGGATTCGGATAAAATTCCGTCAAGCTCTACCTGTTCGCCGTCGCTCCACATTTTATCGAGAGCATAAAACTCACGCTGGTCGCGGCTGAAAACATGTATAATAACCGAGCCGTAATCAAGCACGATCCAGCCGGTCGTTTTCCCCTCAATATGATGCGGCTGAACACCCGCCTCGCTTAACTTTTCCTCAACCTCGTCCGCAAGCGCGCGAACATGGGTTGAAGACGTCGCGGTACACATTAAGAAATATTCCGCCAAAACCGTAAGGTCAGCCACCTTAACGGCGTTAAGCTCCCTTGCCTTTTTTGAATTAAGCGCGTTTGCCGCGATTTTTAAAATATCAAATGCTTCCAAATTTATTCCTCCGAAAATTATTTAAAGAACAGCCTGATTGTATGCCGAAACAGTATCCTCATGAACCGCTCTTTCCTGCTTTACA
>JAEDNG010000038.1 GCA_016302625.1 Clostridiaceae bacterium | reverse complement strand
CTTTCCGACGCCAAAGTCAAGGCATATGAAACCGTCGGTGATACCAAAGAACTTACACCGACAGAAGATTACGTCACTGCTGCGGTAGCGGGAATGCGATTACGGTTGAATTTATCAATAATTGCCGTGCAATGCTGACCGTTTATGATTTGAGAGGCAATGCGCTTGTCCTGTGGCGGCCCGAGGACGGCCCGATTACCGTAATCGACAGAGATGTTCCGAAGCTCCTTGAGAATTATCCAAAACGGACGCTGAGTGATAATCAGGTAACACTTCAGTATATTTTTGCGGGCGGCGAGGAGGTTATGCTGCTGCAAGAACCTGATAAAGGATATAAAAATGAGCATATTGTTACCTTTTCCGACAACGGAACCAAAATTCTTAATTTCGCAGATAAAGCAGGAAATGTATTTTCCGATTACCCTGTGATTACGGAGGTTGACATTCTTGCACCGGGCATTAAAATGAGTACGGACTTTGTGGGTGAAGGCTCTGTTCTTTCGGGCAATGACAGCTATAAGGCCGGCAACCTTTACACAAGTAAAAATGTGCGCATCCTGCTGAATGTGGAGGACGCAACGCCTGACGGAATTACCGTTACCGCAAGAACAAAATCCGGCGCGGAAATTGAAGTCAAAAAGGAAAATGCTGCGGTAAACGAAAAGAGCTACAACTATAATTTTACCGTTTCCGAAAACGGTTCATACACCGTTACGGCAAAGGATAAATGGGGAAATGAAAACTCGGTTGAAGCAAGCGTTTCCATCATCGATAAAACACCGCCGACAATAAAATTCATCGCAAATACGGCTGTTGTAAAGGTCGGAGCTTCCGAAGCCGAAGCGAAAAACAAAATCATGGAGAATATTTCGGCAACGGATTTGCAATCGGGAGCTAATTCTCCTATGGGCGATTATTTCGGAGAGGTTGCGGACGGTGTGGCGCTTAATGTTGATTTAAGCAAAATAAAGCTTGACAAGCCGGGAAAATATGCAGCAAAAATTACGGCAACAGACCGTCTCGGAAACTATGCCGAAAAAGATTATACGGTAAATGTTGTAAGGGATGTATATACATTTAAGGTAAACGGCTCGTCTGTGTATGCAAACGATGTTTATACCGCATCAAAAGGTAAAATAACAATCGAAAATGCCAATGAAACCGCAAAATACTATTATGCGCAGGGGTATAAAACAGCGGCACAGATGAAATATGCAAAGAGCTTTGACCCAAAGAAAGGCTTTGACACACTTCAAAACGGATATTACACCGTTTTGGTACAGGAGCAAAACAGAAAAATGTATTTACTTTATGTGTATATAAACTAAGAAACGGAGGTGCAATATTATGTTAAAACGATTTATATCTGTAATTCTGTCCGTTTCTCTGCTTCTTGCCGTATTTCCGATCGGGGTTGCTTGGGCAGAGGAAGCAGGGATAACGGAAATATCAAATCAATACATAAAAGTCGTTGTAAACAACAAAAACGGCGGATATGTTATTTCAACGCTTGAGGGAGATATTTTGAAAAAGAGCGATAACAACGCTTTTCTCACTCACAGAGGCGAAAATTACGACACATCCTTTACGTCGTTTAAGATTGGCAGCGACGAGTATGTGTTCGGAGAGCAATACGGCCTTTTCGGTTCTGACAGCTCGGAGGTTGTAACAGAACGCGATGTGAACGGAAACTTTATAAAAAGCACCCAGCGTATAGGTGATTTTGAGGTTTGCCAGAATATTTCACTTGTAAGCAATGACGCTTCCGAGCAACTCGGAACGGCAATGATAACCTATACGGTGAAAAACAATTCACAAAGCGAAAAGGAAATAAAAAGCCGAATTCTGATTGACACCCAGCTTGGCGAAAACGATTACGGCTATTATGAAGTACCAAAGCAAAAATTAGGTCAGGGATATGAGTATTTTGAGTTTGAAAGCACCTGGGACTCCTCTCTTGACCCAACCATCAGAATGCCGTCGGATTATTTTGTGAGGGATAATCCGTACTCGTCAAATATTGTCGGATACGGTGTGAACAGTGTTTTTACAGAGCAGAAGCCATATAAAATGACCTTTGCACACTGGGCGAATCTTGCCGCTACCGTCTTTGATTATACACCCGACGAAACGCTGAATTTTACAAATAATCTAAATTCCAAAAAGACGGCGGACAGTGCGGCGGCGCTTTACTACGATCTTGGTAAAATTGCGGCCGGAACGGAAAAATCCTTTTCGACCTATTACGGGGTAACCGCAAACTTAAAAAATAAAGAAAACAAGATCATTATTAACACAACCGCACCGTCAAAGTTAGACTTTACAGATGATAGCCGCTCGTCTTACAAAGGCTCGGAGGGAATTGAAAATGTTGCCCGTATCAATGTAAATCTTACAAATCCGCAGCATGCCGGCAAGGATTATAAAAATCTTGCGGTGGTTGCCTATGCGCTCGGGTTTGAAACGCAGCGGCAGACAGACAGCGGAAATTGGGTAGAATACGATAATAACGACCCAATCTATACGGATATTGTTAACTTTAAAAGCGGCGAAAATAAAGTTACCTATTTCGATTTTAAATTTGCTCCGAAAGAGCGTGCACAGCTTGGCACGTTTGTTATCAAGGTGTTTGATATGGACGAGGATGTCAATGAACTCGGCTACTATGCGGAGGAATATTGCCTTGCCACAACTGAAAATCATATCATACTGCCCGGCAAGGATCAAAATCTGCCTGCGATTACGCTGACGAGCCTCGCTCCCGATATTATCTATAACCAAGATATACGTTATATCACGGTGACAGGCAAAGGGGCGGAATTTTTCAAGAGCGAACTGCTGGATAAAATTTATTTAACCGGAGATGACGGTCAAAGCTATGAAGTACCGATTGATCATCTGATATTTGAACAGGGAGATGATCCGTCAAGCGTTACGCTTATGCTTGATGAGTATATGGAGCCGGGAAGATACCAATTACATTTTTTCTGGAAAAACGGCACGACTGAACCGGCACTTGACGGAGTCCCCACAGACTTCACATCGGATGCTATGTTCATTCAGGTGTCGAGCGACATAAAATATTCCAACGCTTCGTACGGCATTGTTACGGTTCAGAGAACAGATGACAAGGGCAAGTATAATGTAGTGCCTTATAAAAACGAAACAGAATTCCAAAATGCGAATATCAAGGAAGATGATTTACTTTTGTCTTTCCGAGGGGATATTCTGCAAGACAAAAGCAATCAAAACTTTTACCGCCTATTTGGTAAGGACAAGGATATAAATATTAACTACATCTTAAATTATTACGGCGATGACCTGACCATAGAAGAAAAAACAGGCGGAACGGTCGAAGTTCTTATGGACGGAAAAATAACCACTGTCGGCGCAAACACCACCGTGCGAAACGGCACGGCGGCATTTCGCTTGAAGGGCGGCACGGAGTATATTATCCCCGAATACGACGAGCGCGGCGAGGTTCTGAAAAACGGCTCGCTTGTCGCAGGTCAGGACTTTATCGAGCTGAAATGGGATAACGCCTTTGATGTTTTAACCACAGTCGGCGGATTCCTTATTGATATGAAATACGGCGTTCTCGGAAAAATTCAAAATTCCGATGAAACAAAATCCGACATCATATCCTTCGGCGGAAGCCTTGACCTCAGCTTTATGACGCCCGGCGGTGCTGCGGCGGTGCGCAAAAACACGGCGGTAGGCGCAAAATGGAATACAAAGGGCTCGGCTATTGAGTATGAGGACGAGGATTCAGATGAAGGATATACCTTCGGTCTGGTCTTTGACGAGGAATCGGGAGAAATCAAATCACAGATTGCGGAAAAGGATATTCCGCCCACAAACAAAAAAGCAAGCCGAGTCGAGGCGGGGGCATCGATTCACGATATACTGTACGGCGGCAAAAACCCCGGGTATTTGGGCATCAATATGGACGCACATGTAACCTTGCCGCAGATTGTGAAGTTCTTACCGAATAAAATCAAGGGCGAATTGAGCATTAACACAATCGGCGGATATGAGGTCGGCGTAGATGCAGAGGTTGAAACCGGTAACCTTTCAATGGCGCTGTCGCTGGTTGTAAAATCCTCTCCGTCGGGCGCGCCTATACCCGATAAGCTGTATTTTTCCATCGGCGGCTTTGAACCGGGGCTTAACGTTGACAGCTTAGGTGTTGTCTGGATAACGGGAGGCGGCGGCGGAATTGACAAGCTGTACGATACAATTTACGGCAAGGACGGCATTCCCCCTCTCACGCTTATGCTCCACGTTGAGTTTGATATAACAAAAATACTGACGGGAAATGCGGATTTGGAGCTTTCACTGCGTTCAATCAAGCTGTCTTTTGACGATTTGAGCCTTAAAATGCTCAAGGACGCAAAATTTGTTAAGGGCGGAGAGATTGCCGTCGGCTGGTATCCTAATTTTAGCATGAATTTATCCGGCGGCGTAAACTTCGCACAGATTATGACCGGCAGACTCACCATAACGGCGGCGGCAGGTAAAGACACGGCTGATTTTGTTCAGTTCGTTTTGAACGTTGCAATCGGACTTCCGAAGTTTATCCCGATTGTCGGCGGTATGGAGCTTGCGTCGGCAGAGCTTGGCGGCGGAAGTGAAAAGGTATGGGGCAGCGTTGAAGTATTGAGCCTTATCAAGGTTGGATTTACCTATTATTGGGGCGGAGATATTGAATTTACGCACGGAAATCCAAGCGGAAGCCAGAATTTTGCAACCTTGATGTCAACAGACGATGCCGGTGAGAGAAGAACAAAGCTGATGTATAACCGGATGCTTGAGCCTATGGAAGTCGGAACAGATTCCAAAACGGGGGAAACGCAGTTTGCCTCTGTCGGCGGAAATCTTTCCTACAGCGCCGGAAGCCGTGCGGTTGCGGATTTTGAGGAAAGAGTAAAAAGAGCAAATGGTATCAGTAATTCCGGTATACGGCTTATGGCAGCGGAAAATTCCGAAACCGAAGTATTTACGAACACGGAAAGAACAAGCCATCTCGTTAATTTCGGAGAGAATTGCGATTATATCCTTTCGGTAAGCCGCGCGGACGGCTCGGAAATCAGTGCAGACGAGCTTAAAAAGCATATGAGCGTAACCAAAGGCGGAGCAGCATATGAATTAAGGTATTACTCTGCTCCCGACCGCGATGCGTCCGATGATGATAAAAGGAGCGCACTCAAAAATGCAAATGTAAATATTTCTCAAAATGCGGCATACATTGCAATACCGAAAGCCGACGCATCGGATAGCCTGCTGATCGAATTTTCGGACGGCAACTCTTATGACGTCAGCGCTATCAAGGTAAATCCGATCAGCACACTTACCTCATACAATGCCGCTGTAAACGGAAATAATTTGCATGTCGAATGGAACGGAGAGAATATCAGCGACAGCGCAAAAATCATTATTCGTGCGACCGACGGCAATGATGAGAACGGTATTATTCTTAACGAAAAAGAAATATCGGCAAAAGCTCTCAGCGCAGATGTTGCAATTCCGGACAGATTGTCCAGCGGAGAATACAGCATTTTGGTGACGTTGACCGATGAGAATACAACGTATCAGAGCTATAATGCGGGAACGGTCAGCATAATCAACAACAAAGCTCCAAATGCCGCTGATAGCGTCACAATCGAAAACTGCGGTGATGACAAGCTGAAAATCAACGTTGCAACAAGCGAGACAAACTTTGACGGCTATCTTGTGGAAGTGTACGAGAACGGAACGCTTGCCGACACAGGCCTATATTTTGAAAAGGGCGAAGAAATTATTGTCGGCGGTCGGTATGAAATGCCCGTATTGGACGAGAACGGAAACCCAACGGGAAATACCGTGTCTGTGGGATATACTCCGGGAAAAGAATACACCGCAAAGGTAAGGCTGTGCAATATTGTCAAGGATCAGGAGGGCAACGAGGTCTATCACAGCAGCGCATATAAAACTTCTCCCGGCGTGGTACTAAAAGAATCTACGCAGCCGAAAATCACGATTGACTACAGCAAAGACGAAAGCGAAATCAAAGTAACCTCCGATGTGCCGATAAGCGGGGAACTGTATATCAATTCCGCAACAAGCAAAGGAGATTGGTATGAGTTTACTGACAAAAAAACAGAAATTTCCCAAAAGGTTGCACTCCCTGACGGAGATTATACAGTGGAATTTCACGCAGCGGACGACGACGGCGATCATGCCATTGTCAGCCAAATCATCAGTATTGATACAACTGCGCCGGTTATTATGCTTGCTTCCCCAATGAGCGGCGATCGTTTTGGAGGTGACAGCATAACCGTAATGGCAACAGCAGACAAGGATGCTGCGTATTCGTTCAAAATAGACGGCAACACCGTTTATCCGCAGGAACGTGACATCTTTGCAAGCGGAACGATGCAATGCACACTTCCACTCTCAGAGGCGAAAAACAGTGCAAAGATCAAACTGGAAATTACTGCAAAAGACAGCGCAGGAAATGAAACGGTTAAAAATTTGGTTTTGACAAACGAAAAGATATCAGAAATAATTTCTATCGGCATATCAAGCACGGATAAACCGATTACCGATGGAAAGCTCACACTCAGCGAGGGGGAAAATGCGACAGTAAAGGTTCTCGGAAAAACAGCAAGCGGCGAAACGATTGACATTACCGATATGGAAGCAACATCACTTGAGGTAGTCGGTGGCACATCGGCCGCACTGGAGGGTACAAAAATATCCGCAGGACTTGCGGGGCAAACAATGCTTCGTGCAAAAATTTCGTTGGGCGGAAATGATTCTCTTTATGACGGTATTGTCGTTGATGTCAAAGATACAGGGCTTATTTACACTGCTCTCGAAAGTGCTGTGGCGCAGGCAGAACAGATAACAAACACGGGGTACACGGACGAAAGCTGGAATAATCTTCAAAATGCAATAGCCGGTGCAAAGCAGATTATGACAGCCGACGGAGTGACGCAAAACGATATTGATAATGCCGCAACTTCCGTTGCAAACGCTGTTGCGGAACTTCAAAGAAAAAGCTCCGGTTCGGTTTCTTCGGGCGGCGGCACGGCATACTATACCGTTACATTTAACACAAACGGCGCAGGCTCTGTAGCAAGTCAAAGATTAAAGCGCGGACAAAAAGCTGAAAAGCCGGAAAATCCGGCGAAAGAGGGCTTCACCTTCGAAGGTTGGTATTCGGATAAAAACCTCTCCGTTCCTTATGACTTCAACGAAAGCGTAACAAAGAGCTTTACACTTTACGCAAAGTGGACGGAAAAACAGGCTGAGCCTACTACTCCGGAATGGAAAAATCCGTTTACAGATGTTTCCGAGAATGACTGGTTCTACAGCAATGTTAAATACGCAAACAAAAACGGCTTAATGGGCGGTACGACAAATACCACCTTTGCACCGAACGAACCTCT
>JAEDNG010000037.1 GCA_016302625.1 Clostridiaceae bacterium | reverse complement strand
GATATGCTGATTGATAAAACAATGAAAGCGGCGGAAAAATACGGATATAAAACCGTCGCGGTCGCAGGCGGTGTATCGGCAAACAGCGAGCTTAGGGCGCGTATGGCAAAGGAATGTGAAAAACGGGGCATTGCCCTTTATTACCCCACTCTTCGCTATTGCGGAGATAATGCCGCCATGGTAGGGGTTCAGGCGTATTATGAATTTGCGGACGGAAATTTGGCAGACTCATCGCTCAACGCGGCGGCTACGTTGCCTATCGATTACAGATAAAAGGAGCAAATTATGAAAATATTGCTTATAGTCAATCCCTGCTCGGGCAGAGCCAAGATGCGAACCGAGCTTTTAAAGGTTGTTGAAATACTATCGGCAGATAACAATCTCGTTACGGTTTATCCCACCAAGGCGCGCGGCGACGCAACGGAATTTATAAAAAACCATACCGATTTAAGTTATGATTTAATTGTGGTCTGCGGCGGTGACGGAACGCTTAACGAGGTAATAACCGGACTTATGCGGTCGGGAATACACCGTACCTTAGGCTATATCCCGTCGGGAACGCTAAACGAATGGTCAAGCGGACTTCATATTTCAAGAAACATTAAACAAGCGGCGAATGACATCTTAACCGGCAATAAAATTCAGCTTGATATAGGACAGTTCGGAGATAAATATTTTTCCTATACCGCTTCCTTCGGTGCTTTTACAGACGCGTCCTATTCCGCTCCGCAGGACGTAAAAAACGTACTCGGTCAGGCGGCTTACTTCTTTGAGGGAATAAAAAGTCTCGGCAATATAAAGCCGGTTCACCTGAAATTCACCGCCGACGGAAAAGAAACCGAGGGCGACTTCCTTTTCGGCGCGGTTTCAAACTCGATGTCGGTCGGAGGAATAGTAAAATTCAATGAATCGGCTGTTAAGCTTAACGACGGAAAATTTGAAATACTGCTTATAAGAAATCCCGACAACATTTTAAAATTACAGCCGATTATCGACGGTATTTTAAAACAGGACTTCAACCGTGAGGGAATTGAATTTTTCACCGCCGACTCTGTCACCGTAACAGGCGGAGAGGAGCTGTCCTGGACGCTTGACGGAGAGTTCGCAAAGGGTGAAAACGAAATCACAATTTCCAATCTTCACAACGCGATTGAGCTTATAGTTCCTCAATAAAACACAAATTTACGGAAACAATAATATAATAGGATTAAATTTAAGGGAGTTTTGCTATGTTTACGAGAGATATCGGTGTCGACTTAGGCACCGCAAACACCCTTGTCTGCGTTAAGGGCAAGGGAATAATCATGCGCGAGCCGTCGGTTGTGGCGTATGACATAAGGAACGACGCGGTAAGAGCCGTCGGAACCGAGGCTAAGGAGATGATAGGCAGAACGCCCGGCTCAATAGTCGCCGTCCGCCCCTTAAAGGACGGGGTTATCGCCGATTTCGACGTTACCGCGGCAATGCTTAAAAGGTTTATAAGACAAGCCCTTAAAGGCTCGGTTTTTTCGAGAGTGCGTATGGTCGTTTGTATTCCGGCAGGCGTTACCGAGGTTGAAAGCCGCGCGGTTTACGACGCGGCAAAGCAGGCGGGTGCCTCTGACATAGACCTTGTGGAAGAACCTATGGCGGCGGCGGTCGGCGCGGGACTCCCCATTTGGGATGCGGCGGGCAGTATGGTAGTCGACGTCGGCGGAGGAACCAGCGAGGTCGCGGTTATCTCGCTCGGCGATATCGTTACCGCACAGTCGATAAGAACAGCGGGCGACGACCTTGACGAGGCGATTATTAACTACGTCCGCAAAAAGCACAATCTGCTTATCGGCGAACGCACAGCCGAGCAGATTAAAATAGAAATCGGCTCTGCAAAGCCTTACGAAAACGAAACCTCAATCGAGATAAAAGGCCGCAACCAGGTTGACGGACTGCCGAAAAACGTTATAATAACCTCCGAGGAAGTAAGAAACGCCATGGCAGACCCAATTTCGCAGATTATAGATACAATAAGGCTGACTCTCGAAAAAACTCCGCCCGAGCTTGCGGCGGATATTATCGACCGCGGAATAACCCTTACAGGCGGCGGCGCGCTGCTTCGCGGCTTTGCGGAGCTTATCGCCGAGGAGACCGGAATGCCCGTAAGCGTTGCCGCAAACCCGCTTGACTGCGTTGTGTTAGGCACTGCAAAGCGGCTTGAAGCCGACAGCGGCTTTGATAACTACGTTTTCCGCCGAGGTAAACGTTTCAGATAATTTTAAGTGTTTTGGAGGACGAAAATGCGATTTTTCTTCCGCAGCCGTCAATTTAAAATAATATTAGGCATAACCGTTATACTTATCGCCGTTTCGGTCGCTTTCGCGGTGATAGGCGGGCGCATGTCGCCGCAGTCGGATATAGTAGGAACCGTAACCGCTCCCTTCCGCTCCCTTGCAGAGAAAATCTCTTCTTCTGTAAACGATTTTGTCGGCGCGTATACAAACGGCGAAAAACTGGCTTTGGAAAACGCCGACCTGCAATCCGAAATAGCGGAACTTCGCGAAAAGCTGGCGGATTACGAAAAGGTATCAAGCGAAAACAAGTTTTACAAGGATTACCTTGAAATCAAGGATAATAACCCCAACTTTAAATTCGCACCGGCAACCCTCATTTCCCGCGACAAGGAAGACCCCTACATGGGCTTTGTGATAAACAAAGGCACTGTGAACGGTATTTCCGCAAACGACCCGGTCATAACAGACGCGGGGCTTGTCGGCTACATAGGAGAAGCCGGACTTACTACATCTAAGGTCACCACTATTTTAAGCGCCGAGCTTACCGCAGGCGCACTTGACAACCGCACAAACGACTCGGGTATTCTGTCGGGAACCATTGAGCTTGCAAAAGACGGTAAAACCAAGTTTTACAATCTCTCGCGCTCCTGCAATATAGCGGTCGGAGACTATGTCGTTACCTCGGGCGAGGGAATTTTCCCCGCCGGACTGCTTATCGGAACGATACAGTCTATCGGAAGCGATAAATATAACACCTCTATATATGCCGACGTAAAACCGTTTGTAGATTTAAGCACCGTTAAAGGAGTTATGGTAATAACCGATTTCGAGGGTCAGGGCGGCATGCTTGAAAACAATCAATAAAAGAACGGAGCGTAAACAAATGGAAACCAAAAAACGGCATCCGGGACTTGCAATAATAAACTTCATGCTGTTTTTTTTCGCATTTATAATTCATTATACCGACAGTATAAGTATAAGCATAAAAAATGCCGTTCCGATAATCATTCTGCCTTTGCTTACCGCGTTCGCGATGTTTTCTTCTCCCGCGGCTTCGGCGGCGGTAGGACTGATTACAGGAATCTGCATGGACGGCGCGGCAAGCGGCGCGCTCTGCTTTAACGCGGCAGTTTTAATGCTTGCGGCGGCACTAACCTCCGTTTGTGCCAATAACCTGTTTAACCGCAACGTTCGCTCGGCACTGCTTTTGTCGGTCATTGTTACACTTGTTTATTTTGTGCTCAGGTGGGCGTGCTTTTACGCATTTACATTAAGCGCGAGGGATAATCTTACTTATCTTTTAAGCTATGCTTTTCCGAGCGTTATTTATACAAATATATTTATATTTCCGTTTTATTTTCTTTATAAGCATTTTAACATGCTTCGCAACGAATAAGAAAGGAGACTGTAATTTTGCCGTTTCAGAAAAAAAGTCAAGTCCAGCTTACGGTGCTGTCGCTTGTTTTGGTTATCGCGCTGATTTTTTACGCCGCTAAAATATATTCCGTACAAATAGTAAACGCCGAGGAATACACCGATAAAAACGACGGCGCCGCCTCTGTCAGAACGGCGGTCTTAAAAGCGCCGCGCGGTGAAATATTAGACTGCTACGGCAGGCAGATAGCCGTCAACCGCGACGGATATAACGTCGTTTTCAACAAGGCGTATGTTAAGGATAATTTAAACGACGTAATTTTAGCTTTAATAAAGCTTTTTACCGAAAAAGGCGTGGAATGGAAGGACGAGCTTCCCATGTCGCAGACCGCACCCTACGGCTTTAAAGAGGGTGAATCCACCGATAAGCTGATATCTAAGCTTGAGCTTGCCCACTATGCCACCGCCGAAAACTGCTTTAACGCAATGGCGGAAAAATATAAGCTCGAAAACTATTCCGCGGACGAACAGCGCAAAATCATGGGCGTCAGATACGGCATGGATATTGCAGATTTTTCGATTTCCTATCCCTACACATTCGCGGAGGATATCCCGACAGAGCTTATGCGCAAAATTTCGGAGTCCGGCTTTTTGCTTTCGGGGGTTTCGGTCGAGGTCGTTCCTTTCAGAGAATATACCGACACTTCTTTAGCCGTTAATCTTATCGGCACAGTAGGACCGATATTCGCCGAGGACTGGGAGGAATATAAGGCTAAGGGCTATTCATATAACGATAAGGTAGGCAAAAGCGGAATTGAAAAATGGGGCGAGGAATATCTTCGCGGCACAGACGGCGAGATTACCTACCGCATAGACTCAAAGGGAAATATTATATCAAGCGAAATAACTAAAGAGCCGGTCGCCGGAAAAACCGTAATGCTTACTCTTGATAAAAAAATGCAGAGAAGCGCTCAGGATTCCCTTGCAAAAACAGTAAAGGAGCTTAAATCAAAGGGCGGCACCGCAACTGCGGGAGCGGCGGTCGCAGTTCATATCGATTCCGGCAAAATCATCTGCGCCGCCAACTATCCGACATATGATTCGGCAACGATAGGACAAAACTACGACAAGCTTTTAAGTGACCCTGCAAAGCCGCTTACCGACCGTGCCTTTCAGGGTGTTTACCCGATAGGCTCTACAATTAAGCCCGCAGTTGCGGTCGCGGCGCTCGAAAACGGACTTTACCATATCGGCGAGACCGTAAACTGTAAGCACACCTATGATCTCTTTGGCGATTTCAAGCCAAGATGTCTGCACCGCCACGGTCCTATAAACCTTAAAAACGCGCTTGCAAAAAGCTGTAACTATTTCTTTTTTGAAATGGGACGGCGAATCGGAGCAATAAAGCTTACCGATTACTATAAACAGTTCGGTTTGGGAGTTGCGACCGGTGTTGAGGTGAACGACAGCAAGGGTATTCTTTTAGAGCCGAAAAGCGACGGCAGCGGCGACACCTTGCAGATTGCAATAGGTCAGCTTAACGCCTTTACCCCGCTTCAGGCGGCAAACTATGTCGCCACACTTGCCAACGGCGGCACTCATTACCGGGCAAGTCTTATAAGTAAAATAGTCTCTTACGATATTTCAACCGTTTACGACGAAAGCAAGCCTGAGGTGAAAAACAAAATAGACATTTCCAAGTCTGCAATTGACGCTGTTAAAGAGGGTATGCTTTCGGTTACCGAGGACGGTACGGGACGTGCGGCGCTCGGAAATTATCCGATTAAGGTCGGCGGAAAAACCGGTACGGCGCAGGTAACCGGAAAAGCCGACCACAGTATATTTGTCGCCTTCGCGCCCTTTGACAATCCGGAAATCGCAATTTCCGTTGTGCTTGAGCACGGAAGCAACGGCTATGCGGCGGGTTCTGTAGTGCGTGAAATTTTAGATGCGTACTTTTTCTCGGATTACAACGCCAAACCCGATACCGTGCCTTTTACTGTATTAAAATAATATATAATTTGACAAAAACATAACACTGTGATAAAATATAAAAATAGAAAAATATGGTGAGGGTTCCGATATATGGGTAAGGTTTATGCCGTTACATCCGGCAAAGGCGGCGTGGGTAAATCCACCGTTTCGGTGGGGCTTGCGTTTGCCTTTACAAAGCTTAACAAAAGAACGCTCCTTGTGGATATGGATGAGGGTCTGCGCTGTCTTGATTTGATGCTCGGCGTTGATAAATCCGCGGTTTTTGATCTGTCCGATATACTAATGGGCAAGGAAATGAACGACGCGGTTTATGAGGTCGAGGGCACGGACGGACTTTATTTAATTCCCGCTCCGTCCGCCGTCGGACAGATTGACGCCTTTTCCTTTTCCCTCTTTGCACAGCTTGCGGCAAATTCTTTTGACGCTGTAATCTTCGATTTTCCGGCAGGCATGGATTTTTCGCTTTACACTTCTCTGCCAAAGGATACACTTTTTTTAACCGTTGCGGTTCCCGACCCGGTTTCGGTAAGGGACGCGGCGTATGTGAGTAAACGTCTTTGCGAATTCTCATGTTCTTCAAGACTTATTATTAATAATTTTAAGTACAGTCTTGTAAAACGGAGGATTTACCGGAATATCGACGATATTATTGACAGCGCCGGTCTTCAGCTTTTAGGTGTGGTTCCAAATAGCGAGGAGCTTGCATTTCTTTCGGTTAATCACAAACTGAAGCAAAAGGGTAAACCCATGGCGGCATTTTTGAGGATCGCAAAGCGGCTTGACGGAGAACATATATTACTGCCAAACCTTAAAAAAATATGAGAGGATTTTTTATATGACAATTGCCTTAATCGCACATGACGCAAAGAAAGAACTTATGGTGCAGTTTTGTATCGCATACTGCGGTATTTTAAGCAGATATAACCTTGTTGCCACAGGGGCTACAGGTAAAACCGTTTCGGAGGCTACAGGTCTTGAAATAACCAGGTTTTTAGGCGGCTCACAGGGCGGCGCCCAGCAGATTGCCTCACGCATCGGCTGTGACGAAATCGACCTTTTGCTTCTTTTCCGCGATCCGCTCAATCCGAAGCCCAACGAGCCGGACGAGCGTGCTTTACTCCGTCTTTGCGACGTTCACAATATTCCGGTTGCCACCAATATCGCAACGGCTGAAATGCTTATCCACGGTCTTGAACGCGGCGATCTTGACTGGCGCGAAATTTTAAAAAACAAAAATTGATTTCCGGAGTTTTTCAATATGTCTGAAATTAACCGCGCCGTAAAGGGCACGGGCGACGTTTTGCCGGCTGACAGCTATAAATGGCAGTTTGTCGAGGGTAAAATGCTTGAAACCGCTCGCCTTTTCGGCTTTAATGAAATCCGTATTCCCGTTTTTGAGCATACGGAGGTGTTTTTGCGCAGCGTCGGCGATACAACCGATGTTGTTCAAAAGGAAATGTATACCTTTGACGATAAAGGCGGACGTTCTATTACCTTACGTCCCGAATTTACCGCGGGAGTTATCCGCTGTGCGATTGAAAAGGGACTTGTAAACGGCGCTCTGCCGGTGAAAGCCGCTTATGTCGGCGGGTGCTACCGATATGAAAAGCCTCAGGCGGGCAGACTGCGCGAGTTTCACCAGTTCGGAGTTGAATGTATCGGCGCCGCCGCTCCGAGCGCAGACGCGGAGGTTATCGCCCTTGCCGCACAGGTGCTCAGTTCTATCGGAATTGAAAAAATCTCCCTTGAAATAAACTCAATCGGCTGTCCTAATTGCCGAAAGGACTATGTCGCGGCATTAAAGGAATATTTCAAAGCTCATATCGACGAGCTTTGCGATACCTGCAAGGACAGATTAAACCGCAACCCGATGAGAAT
>JAEDNG010000036.1 GCA_016302625.1 Clostridiaceae bacterium | reverse complement strand
TTAATTGTTGTCGGATACCCGAAAAACATGGACGGAACAAGCGGCTTTCGTGCCGCCGAATGTGCCGAAACCGCCGAAAAAATAAAAGCGGCAAGCAAAATCGAAACCGTGCTGTGGGACGAACGCTGTACCACGGTATCGGCGCATACCGCCCTTAATTATACAGATACAAAGGGTAAAAAGCGCAAGCAGGTTGTGGACGCGGTCGCCGCCGTAATTATTCTTGAGGATTACCTTAGATACCGTAAAAATAAATCTGAAAACACAAAAGCTAATATAAATTAAAGGGACTGTTTTTACAGCCCCTTATTTTAATTATGATAAAGCTTTTTGGTCTGATACTGCGGTTCGCAGGTCATGTTTACTCCGAGCTTTCTGAAAACCTGCTCGTCCACACGGGAGAGAATAACGCTTGAATGAGCCTCCGCTCCGGCAAGGTTTTTCACCTGCTCAAGCGCTTTTTTTGCGATATCGCTTGTGGCGGCGCAGATTGAAAGCGCAATAAGTACCTCGTCGGTGTGCAGTCTCGGATTGTGATTTCCCATAATATCGGTTTTAAGTTTACCGATAGGCTCAATTACGGTCGGGGAAATAAGGTCGACGCTGTCGGGTATTCCCGCTAAAGCCTTTAGGGCGTTTAACAGCATCGCAGAGGACGGTCCTAAAAGGCTTGAGGTTTTTCCTGTGATTATCTCTCCTCCGTCAAGCTCAACAGCGGTCGCCGGAGCTCCGGTTTCCTCCGCCTTTGAAAGCGCCGCCGCGACCACGGGTCGGTCGGAAAGTGAAGCGCCGGTCTGATTCATTAAAAGCTCGATTTTCGGAGCGTCGTTCTGCTCGGACAGACCTTGCCTTGCGCTTACAAGCGCGGCGTAATAGCGGCGGATAATTTCCTGCCTTGCGGCTTTTGATACAGCCTCATCGTCAAACACGGCAAAGCCTGCCATATTAACTCCCATATCGGTCGGGCTCTTATAGGGCGACTCGCCTAAAATCCCCTCAAGCATGGCGTTAAGCACCGGAAAAATCTCAATGTCCCTGTTATAATTGACCGCGGTTTTTCCGTAAGCCTCTAAATGGAACGGGTCAATCATATTTACGTCGTTAAGGTCGGCGGTCGCCGCCTCGTATGCGACGTTTACAGGGTGTTTAAGCGGAAGATTCCAGATGGGAAAGGTCTCAAACTTAGCGTACCCCGCCTTAATTCCGCGTCTATGCTCATGGTAAAGCTGAGATAGGCAGGTCGCCATTTTTCCGCTTCCGGGACCCGGAGCTGTCACGACAACGAGTTTTCTTTCGGTCTTTATATAATCGTTCTTTCCGAAACCGTCCTCGCTTATGATGTGCGGAATATCGGACGGATAATTCTCAATCGGGTAATGGCGGTAGACCTTAACGCCGAGCTTAGTGAGCCTGTTTTCGAACGCCTGCGCCGAGGGTTGACCGGTGTATCTCGTTATGACAACGCTCCCGACATAAAGCCCTATTCCGCGGAAAGCGTCGATAAGCCTTAAAGTATCAAGGTCGTATGTGATGCCAAGGTCGCCGCGGCGCTTGTTTTTCTCAATCGCGTCGGCGTTTATCGCGATTACTATTTCCGCGTCGTCCTTAAGCTTTAAAAGCATTTTTACCTTTGCGTCCGGCTCAAAGCCCGGAAGCACTCTCGCCGCGTGGTAATCGTCAAACAGCTTGCCGCCGAACTCCATATACAGCTTGCCGCCGAACATGGCTATTCTGTCGCGAATATTCTGCGACTGAAGAGCAATATATTTCTCATTGTCAAACCCGATTTTTTTCATTCCGTCATCTCCGTGATAAAAATATCGAAAATATTATACATTATCCGACACTTTACCGCAAGGAATAATTTGGAAAATCGGAAAATTTAAAGTGAAAATCTGTCTATTTCTTTAAGCTCCTCCTCGGCAAAGGCTGTGTTTTCCGCCGCTTTAATGTTATCGAGTATCTGCGACGGCTTTGACGCACCTATAAGCACTGAGGTTACGTCGCCGTCTTTTAATATCCACGCAAGCGCCATTTGTGCAAGGCTTTGTCCCCTGCTTTCGGCGATTTTTGCAAGACCTCTTATGCGCTCAAGCTTTTCTTCTGTAATTTGAGACGCGTTTAAAAATCTTCCGTCGGTTTTTACACGGCTGTCATTAGGAATTCCGTTTAAGTAACGGTCGGTAAGCATGCCCTGCGCTAAGGGACTGAAGGCAATAATTCCCTTATTAAGCTCTTTCGCCGTCTTTTTAAGTCCGTTGTTCTCAATAGATCGGTCAAATATCGAATAGCGGTTTTGATTGATAATAAACGGGCATTTAAGCTCGTCTAAAACGGCGCACGCTTTTCTTAGCTGTTCGCCGTTATAGTTTGACAGTCCGACATATAGCGCCTTTCCGCTCTGCACTATGGAAGCAAGCGCGCCCATAGTCTCCTCAATAGGTGTTTCGGGGTCGGGACGGTGGTGATAGAATATATCAACATAATCAAGTCCCATTCTCTTAAGGCTTGCGTCAAGGCTTGCAATAAGGTACTTTCTGCTGCCCCAGTCGCCGTAAGGTCCGTCCCACATGGTGTAGCCGGCTTTGGTGCTTATAATAAGCTCGTCGCGGTAAGAGCTTAACTCCTCGCGCAAAATTCTGCCGAAATTCTTTTCTGCACTTCCCGGCTCAGGTCCGTAATTGTTTGCAAGGTCAAAATGGGTAATTCCGTTGTCAAAGGCAGTAAAGCACATTTCCTTCATGTTTGAATACTGCGCGGTGTCCCCGAAATTGTGCCAAAGTCCCAAAGCTACCGCCGGCAGCTTAATTCCGCTCGCTCCGCAGCGGTTATAGGTCATAGTATCATATCTTTTTTCATTTGCTTTATACATATTGTTTCCTCCTAATCAAATCTGAAAAGCATTTTCTGAATATCAGGGTCAAATAAATTTTCCTTGGTTACAACGGTAACATCGGTGTAAAGCTCTCCGCTTCCTATATTCTCGCCCGAAATAAGCTCCGCCGCGTTCTTCACCCCTAAATACCCTATCGCAAAGGGGTTTTGAACGATAAGCGCGTCCATTTCTCCGGTTTCTATCATTTCCACCGATATAACGTTTGTGTCAAAGCCAATACCTAACACCTTACCGCTAAGAGACAGCTCTTTTATCGCGTTTCCCACGCCTAAGGTCATCCACTCGTTAAAGCCGACAAGCACATTGATTTCGGGATTATCGGTCAGAAGCTTTACTGCGCTTTTAGTTGCGCTTTCACTGTTGCTGTCGGCGGTGATTGAGCCAACAATACGGGCGTTCGGCACTCCGCTTATATACTCTCTAAATCCTTGCTCGCGCTGATTTCCGTTATCGGTATCGGCGTTATAGTTTACAAGTCCGATGTTGATTTGGGCTTCATTCGCAAAACCGTCTGCGGCGGCTTTTCCCGCGGCTTTTCCCGCTTCAATATTGTCCGTCCCGATAAAAAGACTTACCATATCGGAGTTTAAGCCGCTGTCTATCGTTATTACCTTTACGCCGGCGCGCACGGCAGAGTTTACCGTTTCGACAGACTTATTATAATCAATTGCCGACAGCACGATAGCGTCAACCCCGTCCTTTACGGCGTTTTCAATCATCAGGTTCTGCGCCGCATAATCCTCCTCGTTTTCGGGGCCCTCAAAGGTAACCGAAACATTATATTCGGTCGCGGCGGAATAAACTCCGTTTTTAACATTGTGCCAAAAATCCGAATTGACCGCTTTGGCTATCACGGCGATTCTTTTTTTACCGTCGTCATCGCTTCCCCTGCATGCGCAAAGCGAAAAAATCAAAACCGGACACAAAAGGAAGGATAAAATCTTTTTAAAGTTCATTTTCCGCCTCCTGTTCTATTTTCGGAATTCTCACCGTAACTGCCGTGCCGACGTCAAGCTCGCTTTTAATGCTTATGCCGTATTTTTCGCCGAAATAGATTTTAAGCCGGTCGTTTACGTTTTTGACGCCTATTCCGCCTGAATCACTGCGCTCCTTTTTAAGTATTTTACTGCACTGCTCTTCTGTCATTCCGACACCGTTGTCCTCAACAATGATTAAAATATCATTTTCGCAGTCATCAGCCTGCTTTACGGTAATTTTAATCTCACCCACATCCGCCATGCCGCCTATTCCGTGATAAATAGCGTTTTCGATAAGCGGCTGAACCGTAATTTTGTTGCAAAGATAATTTTCAAGGCTTTTGTCTGTATCAAAGCTGTATGTGAACCGGTTGCGGTAGCGGAAGCTTTGAATGATAAGATAGCTTTCGGCATGCTTAAGCTCGTCCTTTATCGTTATAAGCTCATGCCCCCTGCTTATGCTTATTCTGAAAAGCTTTGCCAACGCCAAGGTCATTTTCGAGGCTTCCTCGGTCTTGCCCTGCTCGCACATCCATTGTATCGAATCAAGGGTGTTGTAAAGAAAATGGGGATTTATCTGCGCCTGCAAAGCACGAAGCTCGGTCTTTCTAAGCTCTGTTTCCTCGCGCCGTACCCTTTCCATAAGCTCTTTAATTCTTACCGTCATGTGCTCAAAGGAATCCGACAGCACTTTTAGCTCCTTAACCGTTTCCCCTCCGCCCGAAAACTTAAATTCGTCGGTATTGCGTTCAAAGGCTTTCATAGCGCGCATAAGGGAACGGACGGGCACGTTTACTTGTTTTTGGTAAACAAGCAGAACTATAAGCGCTACCGCCGCACAGCAGAAAAACGAAATCGCTATGCTCATTATTATCTGGGTTCTTCCCTCGACGGCAAGCTCGTCTGTAAAGCTTATTCCGACCACACGCCAAAGCCCGTCGCTTGTGGTATTGAGCGTGTATATAACTCCCTTTTCGGTATGAACTCCGTCGCCAAGCGAAGATATATAATCGGTATTTTCGGCTTTTAGTCCCGAAAAAAGCACCTGCTGCTGCGGATGATAGACGATATTTCCCGATTTATCGGTTATAAAGCAGTAGCCGTGCCGTCCGACGCCCACTCCGTCAATAAATTTCGCAATTTGAGAAAAACGAAAATCAATAGCTATATAAACTCCGTTCCCGAAAACGGGATTATCGGTTTTAAAGGCAAGGGTCACAACCCACGGGTATTCCCCATCGAAAAGGGTCTGAACATGCGGGCTTGAAAGCGCGAAATCCTTTGCGCTTTCAAACAGCGTTTTATCAAAGGAAAGGTTTTTGTAAATATAATTTTTTATGGTGTTGCCGCTTCCGGTACAGCTTATAATATCGCCGTTATTGCTGTAAACGGCAACCGCGTAAATGTCGCTTTGGATTTGGGTAAGCGCCGATATTTTAGTATCAAACTCCTGAGCCGTTTCACATTTCTTTGCGGTTTCGCCGATTGTAATCAGCCTTTCGCGCATAGAATCAAGGTAATTATTAATGGCGGCTAAGGTCTGAGAGACCGACTGTTCAGAGTTTACCTGCGCGTCGCGTAGCAGCGAACGGCTGTAAACCGAGGCGAAAACCGCTATACATACCGCCGCGGCGGCAACGGACGCCGTAATAACCGAAAGCAGGTTAAGCGCCGAAAGACTAAAAGAAAATCGACGCCCTCTTTTTTTCATTATGCTTCACCCCCTGCTCATATTTCTCACCGTATTAGGTGTGTCTCCGTAAAATTTTTTAAAGCAATAGCTGAAATAATGCTGATCGCTGTAACCGCATTTTTCGGCTATTTCAAGCACCTTCATGCCCGAACACACAAGCATATCGTAAGCCGCCTTCATACGGCGCTCGGTAAGCAGTGTGATAAAATTCTTTTTCTTGTGCTTTTTTATAAGCGCACTTAAATAGTTGGGACTGACCGCAAGCTCGTTGCTCACTCCCGTAAGCGACAGATTTTCGTCGGAATACTGCTCGTCAATAATCTGAACCACTTTATCGCAGAGAATTTCGGTTTCTCTGCGCTGTGACTGCGAAATAAGCGCTTTCGCCTCCTCGCAGAACGAAATAAGCTCGTTTTTAATGGTGCTTTCGCTGCTGTACGAGGTCATTCGGGAAAATATCGGGTTAGAGGACAAAAGCTTTATAAGCGACGACTTGTCCGCAACCGCACCTGTAACGCGATATACCGTCGCGATTATCTGGAGCACCAGTAAATTCACGTTTTCGGGGGTATTGTTCTCATAAAGCGAGTTTACATAATCAGAGAGCGACTCACTGTTTCCGACCTTTAAAAGCTGTTCAAGCTTTAAAACGGATTTTTCAACCCGGTCAAGCTCGTATTCTTCGCCATGCTCCTGGTCATTAATAAAGCGCACCTCACCCGTACCGTCCGAGGTATACCGCCGTGCGGTCACCGCCTGAAAATAGGCGGCAGAGCAGTCCGAAAGCTTATTAAATTCACGGCTTACTCCTATAGTGCAGGTATTGTTAAGCACCCTTTTGGCGGTCTGGACGATTTCCTTAAGCGGCAATTCGAGTATGTTTGAGATTTCGCCCTCGGTTTCGATCACAGCGAGTGAAACCGCTCTGCCGTATGCGATAAAGCTTTCAGCGTGCATATACTGTGAAATTACCCTGTTGATAAAATCGGTATGCTCCGCCCCTGTGCAGGAATTTCCGTTTTCATCCTTGAATTTTGAAACCAGCACGCAAAAACGCGGAGAAATCCCCTCTTTTGTTATTCCAAGCTCATTAGCGCGCTTTAAAAGCTCGTCACCGTCAGGCTGTTCCTCACCGCTTCCAAGCATTAAAGGCAGTAAAAATTCATCGACCGAAAGCCTGTGAAGCTGTTCTTTCATGTCAGAATCGGAAACGGGTATCACGCTTGACAGCTTTTCGTCCATTCGCCGCCTTATTTCAAAAAGCTCTTCCGACAGCTCCGCCGACGAAATCGGCTTTAACAGGTAGCGTATAATATTGTAGTTAATGGCGGTCTGCGCGTATTCAAAGCTGTCGTACCCGCTTAAAATTACCATTTGAGTTGCAGGTCTTATTTCCCGCACCTTTGCGGCAAGCTCAAGACCCGATATCATCGGCATTCTGATGTCTGTAATTATAAGGTCGGGCTCTAAGCTTTCAATAACGTCAAGCGCTTCGACCCCGTTTTCAGCCTCGCCTATAACCTCAAAGCCCGCCGCCGCCCAGTTTACCCTTTCGATAATCGCGCGGCGCTGTTCGTATTCGTCTTCAACCACAAGAACGGTATAATTCAAGGTGCTCACTCCCCCGCTTTAATATACTTAGTATACCATTATTTGCGGAGAAAAGCAATTAAAATGCGGCGCTACCTTTTTGGGTAAAACGCCGCGTTCGAATTATTATTTTTCCGTCCAGCCGGCGTAAAGCGTCATGCTGTTTGTCACCGTGTCGGTGGCTATATCCCATTCGTCGGTACAGTCGCGGTCGGTATACCAGCCGGTAAAGGCATAACCCTCCTTAACAGGGTTTTCCGAAACGCCCACGGTTTCGGAATGCATGACCTTAACGCTGTCGATATGAGAGCCGCCGTCGGTATCGAACTTTACGGTAAAGCCGTTATGACTTACAATAAACGCCGTAGCGATTACAAGCAAAGCAATAAAGCAAAGGACCATGATATTAGCGGATTTAACC
>JAEDNG010000035.1 GCA_016302625.1 Clostridiaceae bacterium | reverse complement strand
ACCTTTGACTTCCTTAAGCGAGCAAAGGCTATCGGACTGCCGATAGAAAAGCTCATCACCCACCGCTTCCCGCTTGATCAGATAAATGAAGCGCTTAAGACCAACCTTTCAATGCAGGGGCTTAAGATTGCTATCGTCAATGAATAAGGGTGGCTTTAATGGGTAAGGCAGTCGGAATAATCGAGGTTTACGGTCTTGTTGCGGCTTTTGTTGCCTGTGACGCAGGCTGCAAAGCGGCTGATGTTACGGTTGAAAACTTCGATAAAAATAAACCCGGTAACCCGGACGGACTTGCTGTTCCGCTTATTGTGGCTGTTAAGTTCCGCGGTGACGTATCCGCAGTTGAAGCGGCCGTCAAGGCAGCCGAAGAAGCTGCAAAGCGTGTTTCAGATGTGATATGTACCCACATCATTCCCAATGTGGAGGAAGACACGGAAAAAATGCTTAAGCTTAATGCTTTTGATAAAAATTAACATTTTACGGAGGAAATTAAAATGGCATACGAAGCACTTGGTATGATAGAGACCAGAGGTCTTGTAGCAGCTATCGAGGCTGCTGATGCAATGGTAAAGGCGGCAGAGGTTCAGCTCATCGGCACCGAAAAGATCGGTTCCGGACTTGTATCTGTTATGGTCAGAGGCGACGTCGGCGCTGTTAAGGCGGCTACCGAGGCAGGCTCCGCGGCAGCTTCAAAGCTCGGCGAGCTCGTCGCAGTACATGTAATCCCGAGACCCCACAGTGACGTTGAAAAAATTCTTCCCAAGCTTTAATTTAAGAGGAATTTTTTATGAACTCTTTGGGACTTGTTGAGGTTCAGAGCACTACCGCCGCCATTGACTGTCTTGACATTATGTGCAAGGCGGCGGATGTAAGCTTTGTTACCTGGGAAAGAAAGCTCGGCGGCAGACTTGTGACTGTAATAGTCGAGGGCAGTATATCGGCAGTACAGGCGGCGGTCGACGCGGCAAACGGCGCTATAATAAAGCCGGCTGCCTCCGCAGTTATCGCAAGCCCTCACAGCGAGACCGAACGCATGGTGCTGCTTAGCGCCTCGCGTTTAAACAAAAAACAGGCAAAGCCCGCTAAATCCGAGCAATATCTTCAAGAGGTCTGATAGGCACTGACAGCCCTCTGAAAGGTGGATAAAAAATGGCAACAGCAAAAAGCGGTGCTTCAAAAAGCACCGCAACGAAAAAAAGCACAGTATCGGCACCGGTAGCACCGGCACCTGCTGAAGCATCAGTAAAGGAGGAAAAAAGAATGGCACTTGAAGCACTTGGAATGGTAGAAACCAGAGGTCTCGTCGCAGCTATTGAAGCTGCCGATGCTATGGTAAAGGCTGCTAATGTTCAGCTTATCGGCACCGAAAAAATCGGTTCCGGACTTGTAACTGTAATGGTCAGAGGCGACGTCGGCGCAGTAAAATCTGCTACCGAATCCGGTTCAGCCGCCGCTTCCAAATTGGGCGAGCTCGTAGCAGTACATGTAATACCGAGACCCCACGGTGATGTTGAAAAGATCCTGCCTAAGCTTTAACGGCAGGCAAAAAATCGCTTGATTTCCCGTTTATGCGGTGATCTATTATATCTTAACAGGAGGAAAAAATAATGGCACTTGAAGCACTTGGTATGGTAGAAACCAGAGGTCTTGTTGCAGCTATTGAGGCTGCCGACGCTATGGTAAAGGCTGCCAATGTTGAGCTTATCGGCACTGAAAAGATTGGTTCAGGACTCGTATCTGTTATGGTACGCGGCGATGTCGGCGCAGTTAAGGCTGCTACCGAATCGGGTTCTGCCGCTGCATCCAAATTGGGTGAGCTTGTGGCTGTACACGTAATCCCCAGACCCCATGCAGATGTTGAAAAGATTCTGCCCACTTTGAAGTGAGCACATGCGGAGATGTTTACGGGCTCCGTGTTATCCGGAGCCCGATATCCACTCTCAAACACTTGCAATAATCCTTACTTTTACTGAAAGGACTTAATGTAGATGATAGTCGGAAAAGTAGTCGGAAGTGTGGTCGCCACACGTAAAAACGAACGCTTGCTCGGTTGCAAATTCATGATAGTCGAACCGATCGAAAATATGAACGTAAACGGCCGTATAGTCGCCGTGGATAATGTGGGCGCGGGTATCGGAGAAATCGTACTCGTAGCAACAGGAAGTGCCGCAAGAATAGGCTGTGATATGAATGACGCGGCTGTTGACGCGGCAATCGTAGGAATAGTTGATAATTCTATTGGATTAATGGACTGATAATATGAATATAAGTGAGTTAAAAGGTATTTTGCAAAACGCGGGTGTTGTCGGTGCAGGCGGCGCCGGTTTTCCAAGCTATGCTAAGCTTAACGAAAATGCCGATACAATTATACTTAACTGTGCTGAATGCGAACCGCTTTTAAAGCTTCACCGCCAGGTGATGCAATTGTATGCAAGAGAGATTATGACAGCTCTTGACACTGTCTGTCAGGCAGTAGGAGCGGAGCGTGCCATCATCGCTATCAAGCCTTCCTATAAAAAGGCTGTCGAAGCGGTTAAGGCTCAGCTTGAAAATTTTAAGAAGATAACAATCGGCCTTTTGCCGGAGGTCTACCCTGCCGGCGATGAGGTTGTTACAATATACGAAACCACCGGACGCGTGGTTCCTCCCGGCAAACTGCCTATCTCGGTTGGGGTTACGGTGTTCAATGTTGAAACAATGCTGAACGCTTACTACGCCGTTACCGAAGGCAAAGGAGTAACACATAAATACATTACGGTGACAGGTGAAGTCAAAAATCCGAAAACACTTTGTGTACCTTTGGGAATTACGGTAGCCGAGGTCATTAAAATGGCGGGCGGCACTACAATTTCCGAATACACGATTATAAACGGCGGTCCTATGACCGGCAATATAGTCAGTGAAAATGACGTTATCACCAAAACGAGCAATGCTATCCTTGTAATGCCGAACGACCAGTACATAGTTTTAAAGCGCCGCTCCGATTCGAGCATTTCGCTCAAACGCGCGATGTCGGCCTGCTGTCAGTGCAGAATGTGTACCGATCTGTGTCCGCGCAACCTACTCGGTCATCCTATCGAGCCGAACAAGTTCATGCGTTCGCTTTCGAGCGGCGTTACAAACGATAACACCGCTTATCTCGGTACATTTTTCTGCTGCTCATGCGGACTTTGTGAAATGTATTCCTGCTTCCAGGATCTGTCTCCGAGAAGCCTAATCGGTATGATGAAGGGTGAGCTCAGAAAGGGCGGTATACCCGTACCCGAAGTGAACGCCGCACCTGTAAAGGAGGAGCGTTCGGGAAGATATGTCCTTAAATCGCGCCTTACAGCGAGACTGGGACTAACAAAGTACAACCACCCCGCTCTGCTTGAGGAGAACAGCTACCAACCTAGCAAGGTAACACTTAAGCTTTCACAGCACATCGGTGCTCCCTCGGTTCCGTCGGTTAAAAAAGGCGATAAGGTAAAGGTCGGCGATGTGGTAGCTCTTCCCCCCGAGGGTGCTTTGGGCGTAGCTCTGCACGCTTCGATAGACGGCACGGTAAAGGAAGTTACCGATAAGTACATTGTTATTTCATCTAAATAATAGTGCGTTAAGAAGGAATGATATAAAATGGGAAAAGCAATAGGAATGGTGGAGTTCGTAACAGTATCCGCCGGTATGACCGGTGCAGATACCATGATCAAGACCGCTGATGTCGAGATCGTCGAAAGCGCTACTGTTTGTCCCGGTAAATATATAGTAATAATAAGCGGTGAATTGAGCGCCGTCAAGGCGTCGGTCGAAGCGGCAAAAGACAAAAACAGCGAAAAGGTTATTGACAGCTTTGTTCTCGGCAATCCGCACGATGACATCTTCCCCGCAATCTACGGCGCTACACCCCCCGAAAATGTTGAGGCGCTCGGTATAATGGAAAGCTTTTCCGCCGCAACTGCAATTGTAGCCGCTGACGCGGCGGCTAAAACAGCTCTTGTTAAGCTTATAGAGCTTCGTCTGGCGCGCGGAATGTGCGGTAAATCCTATCTTCTGCTTACCGGCAGTGTTTCGGCGGTTACCGCCGCTATCGAGCGTGCCGAACAGGAAGCAAAAGACCGCGGAATGCTGCTCGACAGCTCCGTAATCCCGAGACCCGATAACCGTCTCTGGCAAAGTATCCTGTAATTCTTTTCGATTTCCCCCTACAAATCATTAAATAAGGGAGATGTTTATTTGTTAGCTATTGAGCGCAGAAATGCTATTTTATCCAAGCTCTCATTTGAAGGCAAGGTAGTTGTCAGCGAATTAAGCCGTGAATTCGGTGTCACCGAGGAAACGATCCGCCGTGACCTTGAAAAGCTTGAGCGTGACGGTTTTGCCCGCAAAACCTACGGCGGCGCCGTTAAAAACGAAAACTTCAATGTTGATCTGCCGTTTCACATCAGAAAGCAGACTAATGTAGAAAGCAAGCGGCGTATTGCCGCCGTAATCGCTGAAATGATAAATGACGGCGATTATATAATGCTCGATTCAAGTACGACGGCGCTATACGTCATACAAAGCATTCAGGATCGCAAAAAGCTCAACATTATAACAAATTCAATAAAAATACTAATCGAGCTTTGCAATAAACCCGACTGGAACGTGATTTCCACCGGCGGCGTTCTGAAAGAGGGCGCTCTTTCCCTGATTGGCTATCAGGCTGAGCGTATGATATCGGGTTATCACGTTGATCTTGCCATTTGTTCATGCAAAGGCTTAAACGCAGAGCTTAGTGTTAATGACTCAAACGAAAATGACAGCGAAATAAAGAAAGCTATGTTTGGCTCGGCAAGCAAAAAAATTCTCGCCGTTGATTCCTCAAAATTCGATAAAACGTCCTTTGTAAAGGTTTGCGACCTTAAAGAGATGGATACCGTCGTTACCGATAAAGACCCCGGCGAGGAATGGAGACGGCGCATAGCCGACGCAGGCGTAGAGCTTTTGTTTGACACAGACAATTAGCAGTCTCTTTAATATTAGGAAGTGAACAAATGAAGATTTTAGTAATAAACGCAGGAAGTTCTTCTTTAAAGTATCAGCTTTTTGATATGGAAAACGAAAATGTTCTTGTGAAAGGACTTTGTGAGCGTATCGGCACTACCGGTTGCATTACCCATAAAGTCACCGGAGCAGAACCTTATAAAACCGATTACCCGATGCCTACACATAACGAAGCTATCGGTCTTGTGCTCTCCCTTCTGACCGATGCCGAGCACGGTGTTATTTCAAGCATTGATGAAATAGACGCTGTCGGACACAGAATCGCTCACGGCGGAGAAAAATATAAAAAATCCACCGTTGTTGACGAGGAAGTTCTTAACTATCTTGAAGGCATTGTACCTATAAACCCCCTGCACGGACCTCCGGCGATTCTCGGTATCCGCGCGTGTATGTCGCAGATGGAAAATACTCCGCAGATAGGTGTATTTGATACGTCCTTCTATTCCGATATCGAGGATTTCCGTTATATCTATCCCCTGCCATATAAATATTATGAGGAAAAGCAGATACGCCGTTACGGCTTTCACGGCACCTCGCACCGTTATGTTGCTTCCCGTGCCGCCGCTGTTGTCGGAAAAGATATAAAGGACCTTAAGATCATAACCTGCCATTTGGGTAACGGTTCTTCAGTCACCGCAATAAAGAACGGTATTGCGATTGATACTTCAATGGGCTTCACGCCGCAGGAGGGGGTTGTCATGGGAACACGTTCAGGCAGCTTCGATCCTTCCGTGCTTACATACATCATGAAAACCGAAGGACTCACAGCTGAACAGGCTGATAATTTGATCAACAAGGAGTCCGGACTGCTCGGAATCAGCGGTGTTTCAAATGACGCGCGCAATGTAAGCGATGCGGCTCATGCCGGCAACAAAAGAGCAATTTTAGCACAAAAAATCGTTGCCAACAGCGTTAAAAAGCTTATCGGCTCATACTTTGCGGAATTAAACGGCCTTGATGTGCTTGTCTTTACCGCAGGACTGGGTGAAAATGACAATGAGATACGCAGTATGATATGCAGTGAGCTTGACGCTCTCGGTATAAAGATTGACGGTAATAAAAACGACAACGCCCCTCACGGAGAGGAGTTTGAGCTTACCTCCGACGGCGCGGCAGTCCGTACGTTTATTCTTCCCACAAATGAGGAGCTTATGATCGCGCGTGACGCAGCAGAGTTTGTACGTTAATTTATAGATAAATAATGATTCGGAGGAAAAAACAATGGCCGAAATCAGCAAGGCAGAAATTGAACAGTTAGTAAAACAAATAGTCAGCAATCTTGAAAATAACAGTAATTCCGTGGTCTCGTCCGGTTCATCCTACTCAAGCACTCAGTATGGCGGCAGACAATTTATAGGTATTTACTCGGATATGAATGACGCTATCGCCGCCGCGGGAGTGGCATATAAAGCTGTGCGGGCTATGAGTGTTGAAAAGCGTGAACGGATAATCTCGGCTATCCGAGATCTCACCCGTAAGGAAGCTGAAATAATGGCTGACCTTGGCGTAACCGAGACCAAAATGGGTAAGCGTGAGCACAAGAAATTAAAGCATATTCTTGTCGCGGACAAAACCCCCGGAACCGAAGATATTGTAAGCGAAGCCAGAACCGGCGATGACGGGCTTACCCTTGTTGAAATGGCTCCGTTCGGTGTTGTCGGCGCTATCACCCCCAGTACCAACCCGAGCGAAACCGTTATCTGTAACAGCATGGGTATGATTGCCGCCGGAAACAGCGTTGTATTTAATCCGCATCCCGGTGCCATTTGCACTTCAAACTATGCGGTTGACCTTGTAAACCGCGCCTCCCGTGCCGCCGGCGGTCCCGACATTCTGGTTGTTTCTATGGATAAGCCCACTATGGACTCTGCAAAAATCATGCAGACCCATCCGGCAATTCGTCTGCTTGTCTGCACAGGCGGCCCGGGTGTTGTGCGTTCGGTCCTTTCCTCCGGAAAGAAAGCCATCGGCGCAGGTGCCGGCAACCCCCCTGTTATCGTTGACGATACTGCAGATATAGTAAAAGCGGGTAAAGATATTATCGACGGCTGTACCTTTGATAACAATCTCCCCTGTATTGCCGAAAAAGAGGTCTTCGCTTTCAATAATATAAAAGACCGTCTTATCAGCGAAATGCTTAAAAACGGCGCTTATATGATATCCTCCGCGCAAGCCGACGCTTTGGCAAAGATAGTTCTTGTTGAGGTTACAGATAAGAAAACAGGCAAGCTTAAAAAGACCGTCAACCGTGAATGTGTCGGCCGTGACGCCGCAGTTCTTCTCGATAAAATCGGTGTTAAGGTCGGAAATGAAGTGCGCTGCATAATCTGCGAAGCCGCATTTGAGCATCCCTTCGTACAGGAAGAGCTTATGATGCCGATACTGCCCATCGTCGGCGTTTCGGATATAGATGAAGCCATTGATTTGGCGGTCAAGGCTGAACACGGAAACCGCCACACGGCTCATATGCATTCTAAAAATATTGATAATCTTTCCCGATTCGCATCCGCGGTTGAGACAACGATATTTGTTAAAAACGCCCCGTCATACGCGGGTATCGGCTTCGGCGGTGAGGGTCATACCACCTTTACTATCGCAGGGCCTACCGGCGAGGGACTCACCTCAGCACGCAGCTTTACAAGAAAACGCCGCTGTGTAATGGCGGACAGCTTCCGTATCATTTAACTTTAAG